>SZPD01000435.1 GCA_030263515.1 Anaerolineae bacterium CFX9
AAAACAGGAGCAGAACCATGATCATTTTGCATATCGAGCACAGCGTCAGCAATTTCGATGCCTGGAAAGCCTCCTTCGACACTTACGAAGCATTCAGGCAGAAATCAGGCGTTCGCTGCTACCGGGTTTCACGCCCCATCGACAACCCCAACTTTGCCATGATCGACCTCGAATTCGACAGCCTAGAAGCGGCGGAAAACCTTTTAGCCAACGTGCAGCAGGTCTGGGAACGGGTTAATGGAACCCTGATAAATAACCCCCAATGGAAGTTTTCGGAAGTGGTTCAAACGCAGGTGTTCCAGCGATAATCGCTGACAGGATGTTTGACAGTTCACTCGCTTTGGGCGCATATTTGATCGTATAGAGAGGACGCCATGAAGCGAGAACGATTAGCCGAATTCAATCGACTGGACATCATTCGGCTTTGCCACAGCGCCCTTGATTCCCGAACCCTGCGCAGCGAGCTTCTCCAGCGGCTTCAGCACATCATCCCGTTCGATTACGCCTATTTCTCGGCCACCGATCCGGCAACGTATCTGGGAACCAGCTCGGTACTGGTTGAAGAGCCGCCGTCGTGGTGTATGTCCGTCTTTCTTGAAAACGAGTTTCTGCAAGAGGATTTCAACAAATTCAGCGATATGGTGCGCCATCATCAGAAGGTTGGGATCCTGAGCCAGGCGACGGCAAACGAACTGCGGCGCAGCCATCGTTACAGGGAGATGCTGCGCCCGATGGCGATGGAAGATGAACTGCGAGCGATCTTCGTCAGCGATGAAGACTGCTGGGGAACCCTGTGTTTGCACCGCGAAAAATCGCGATACACGGCTGATGAAGCGGCATACCTCAGTCAACTGACCCAGCATATTGCTGAGGGCTTGCGGAAGGCGCTGCTTCTGAACAATCTGTCGCTCACCAGGATACCTGATGGCCCCGGCGTGCTGATCCTCACAGAGGATCTTTCCATCGTCGGGATGACTGGCGCTGCCGAATACTGGCTGAGGGAATTGATCGAAGCGGAAAAAGCAGATGGCGGTCCGCTTCCGATCTCTGTTCGAAGTGTCGTCGCCGGGCTGAAGGCGCTTGAAAGCGGCCGGCTGGCAATGAACTCTGTCCCGAAAGTGCGCCTGCATACACGCTCAGGTCATTGGCTGGTATTGTACGCTTCCCGATTGAGAAGTTCGGCAGCGCAAACGCAGATTAGCGTGATTTTTGAGATGGCGCAGCCGGCTGAAATCGCCTCTGTGATCATGCAGGCCTATGCGCTGACCAAACGCGAAGGCGAAATCACGCAGTGCGTCGTACGGGGATGGTCAACCACGGAAATTGCAGCGCGCCTCCATATTTCGCCCAATACCGTACAGGATCATCTGAAAGCGATTTTTGAGAAAGTTTCAGTGAGCAGCCGGGGAGAACTGGCAGCACGTATCTTCATTCAGCAGCACCAGCCATAGTTCCTGCCGGGCGCTGCTCCTCACCAATCAGACCATGATTGCGGGCACAAAAAAGAGGCGGCTCAGGCAGAGCCACCTCTTTCACTGCTGAAAGGGACGAACTTACCCGGCGATATTGGCCGTCGGGATCCAGATCGAGCTTGCCTGGCAGGCGATCCAGACCTGGGTGAACTCCCCGTCAGTATCAGTTGTGTACCACGTTCCGGGCGGCAGGTTGAAGCCGGTGTAGGCATCGTAGCTCGGTTCGAAGTAGGCCAGCGCGCCAGCCGGAACGCTGCGGATCACCGCGTCAGCGGGCAGCGGGTTCGGGCAGGGCGGCAGGGCAGCAGCAGCCGCTTCCTCGTTGAGAATTGTGACGGAAAGGAAACCGAACACGAAGCTGCGACTCTGGCAGTCATCCCCTTCCGGGTCGGTCCAGAACACAGCATTGATGAAGGTATAGGCTGTTGGACTAGCCAGCGATTCGCGGATACCCACCGCAACCCCCGGAGAGGCATCCGGACCCCCAATGGTGAAAACAACCTGGACGATGGAGCCAGCCGCATAAACCTGTTCATAGCCCAGGATCAACACGCCATCATCATAGACCGTGACGGCGTAATTGCCTTCATCCTCAACGGTGAACGTGACGGACAGCGTGCAGGCAGCCGGATCGAATACGATAGGGCCAAGAGTCGCATTTTGATCAGCAAAGACTGGAATGGCGGCGATGAGTGCGATGCTCAGGGCGAGCAAAACAACAAGCAGACGTGAATGTTTAATCATTGAAACCCCTTCGTAAAACATAGTTCAACAAGGTCATGTTACCATGAAATAGAATTTCATACTTTCGAATCCTGTAAAAAGGTTGCAAAAAAAAATCTGCGCTGTGGCGCGCAAAACACGCGCTCGTCATGTGACAGATGACACGCCTGCGGGATGATCAACTTCCTGACCGCCCCCCGACTTCATCTGGCTGAAGTCTGGCACGTCCACCTCCCTCTATTCTGTGATCAATATCCGGGCAGATTTTTTCTGGAGGAGAGGCTCATGCAGTCCAAATCAGTCAACCCGCACGTCGTCGGCATTGTGCTGGCCGGTTTGCTGGCGGCGTTGTTCGCGTTCCTGCCTGTTCAGATCGAAATTCGCGGACGCAGCGCCGAAGCACAGGCGACTGAGGTTCCACCTACCGCAGCGTCAGCCGCGGTCGAGAATGTCTATGCGCCACCCGCCGAGCCGGTGGTGGTCGAATACACGCTGCGCACCCTGCTCGGCGCCACACCGCCGATGGCCTACATCGGCGTAGGCGGCGCAATCGACGGGGTGATCAACCCGACGCTGACCGCCAACGTTGGCGATACCGTCCGGCTGACCGTGATCAACGGCGATCCGGTGCTGCATGATCTTCAGATCACCGAATTCGGCGTGAACACCGGCGAGCTGACAGAAGCCGAACAGACCGTCACGGTCGAATTCGTCGCCGATCAGCCCGGAAGCTTCGTCTATTTTTGCAGCATCCCCGGTCATCAGCAGATCGGCATGCACGGACTGCTTGA
>SZPD01000436.1 GCA_030263515.1 Anaerolineae bacterium CFX9
ACATGCGCTGCTTATGGTGTCAGTAGACGAATACCGCTGCTTGAGTGGTTATCCGTGCGATGGCGGCGCGACCGAGTGGATGCGAAGCAGCAATGAAGAAACCGATGCGCTTCTCATTGTGGGAGGATCTGCATGAGTGACTCAAGTTTTATAACGACTGCTGAGGATTCATCCGTGTCTGTATCTGCTGACGTGATGCTCAAGCGGGTATTCGGTGTCGCAAAAATCCTCGCCATCGTCAAACACCCGCGCGATTTTGAAGAGGAAATCGCAGAAAATCGTGCCAAAAATCAGCGTCGAGGCGAATTGCAGTATCGTGAAGACGAACTGACAACACATACTGCATGAGTGAGGCATATCGATGGCGGCAAATAGGCAAAAGAGAAACACATCTGCCCCACCCCAACCGGGGTGGGCAATCTATTTGAGGACGAGCAGCGACGAGAACCAGAAACCGGAGCTGTCGCGCGAACGGCAGCGCACTATGATCCAGATGAGCTTTTTGGATTTGCATGACTTGCCAGTTTACAGGGAATACATCGACGTACTGACGGGGAAAGACTCACGTCGCAAAGCCTATCAGCAAATGCTCGCTGATGCCCGTGCTGGCAAGTTCTCGCATATCGGTGTCGAACGTGCTGACCGGTTCGGGCGAGACGATACGGAAGCACTGCGGGCAATCGACGAGCTGCATGAATTTGGGATTGCAGTGCGCTTTGCCAACTCCCCTGACCTCGATCCGATGGACCCGGATGATCGCGTCCTTGTCATGCTAACGTTCGCACTTGCGCGACGGGAGTCGGCATTGATGGGCATTCGTGTAAAGGGCGGCTTGAAGGCAAAGCGTGAAAGCGGCGGCTATGCTGGACGCGCCCCTGACGGCTACCTCAACATACGTGGGCAAACAGACTTCGACAAACGCAGCGGCATGGGACGCATCAGCCATTGGATTGAACCTGATCCCAACCGCGCCCACATCTGGCGGGAAGCGTGGGCGCTGCTGTTGACTGAACACATGTCGCTGGGTGCTATCGCTGAAGCGCTGCACGCCAAAGGCTATTGTGATCGGAATGGCAAGCCCTTTGTCACAGTATCAAAAACGGGCAGGCAGCGACCGCTTACAGCGAAATTGCTGTGTGCCTTTCACAATTGGACGTATGCGGGCTGGGTCGTGAGCGAATGCGACGGGATCGCACCCAAGACTATCCGGGGCAATTGGAAGCCGCTTGTTTCAACAGAGGACTTTGAGGCAGGTCTAGTGATCCTGGGGCGGCTGCAACATGATGAACCGGATGAGTAGGCATCATGAGCAGCTATAGAAGCAAGAAGTCACCATCCGTCCCACCGCAGCCGGGCTGGGCGATCTATCTGCGCACGAGCAGCGAGGATCATCAGAAACCGGAGCTGTCGCGGGCGCGTCAGCGTGCCATCATCGACGGAAATGTACTGGCGCACTCCGAACTGCCTGTTATACACGAATACATGGACGTACTGACAGGCAAGACGCCCAACCGGGTTGGGTATCAGCAGCTTCTCTCGGATGCCCGCGCAGCCAAGTTCTCGCACGTTATCGTTGAGCGAGCGGATCGGTTCGGGCGCAATGACACGGAAGCGCTGCGCGCCATCGATGAACTGAACGAATTCGGGGTAGCGGTGCGTTTCGCCAACTCCCCCGATCTTGATCCGATTGACCCGGACGACCGGGTGCTTGTTGCACTTTCATTCACCTTGGCACGGCGCGAGTCAGCTTTGCTCGGCATCCGCACACGCGGCGGACAGCAGGCGAAGCGCAAGAGCGGCGGCTACATCAGTCTTGCGCCCGATGGGTATAAGAATGTCACTGCGCGCACCGATAATCAGAAGCGCAATGACCTAGGGCGTTGGGACAAGTGGATCGAGCTAGACCCAGAACGCGCGAAAATCGCCCGCGAAGCGTGGGAGCTACTGTTGGAAGATACTATGTCGGTGCGGGAAATTGCCGAAGTCCTTCACGAACGCGGATATCGTCACCGCACGGGCAGACCCTTTGTTGAACTGACATCGACGGGGAAGCGCAAGGCGAATATCAACTCCCTATGCAATATCTTCCACAACTGGACTTATGCGGGCTGGGTTGTCAGCTTGAAAAACGGGGTTTTGCCTAAGACAGTGCGTGGCAATTGGGAGCCAATCGTAACGACAGAGGAATTTGAACGGGCGCAGGAAATCCTGGCAAGGCGGACCGCACATCGAACCGTGCGCCGCAAGCAGTTTTATCTGCTCACAGGGTTGATTTTCAATCGTCAACCAAATGGCAAGCTGCGCCGAATGACCGGCTCGACATCCAACGCCGGACGGCGCGGTGGAGGCACGCCCTACTATCGGATTGAAGGCGCAGGCGAGGCTAGTTTCCTTTGTGTTGTTATCGATGCTGCGGTCGAACGTGAAATCTGCCGTATCCAAGTCAATCCTGATCTGGTTCCACTCATCCGTGCCAGCTACACCAAAGAACTTCAAGAGTGCATGGGACATACCCGTCCTGATCGGCGCACCCAATTCCAGTTCGCGTTGAAGCAGGTTGACGACGAAGAAGCACGGGCAGCTCGATTGTATGCGGCAGGCAAGATTTCGGACGAGATTTGGGAAGGAATGTGGACGGAATGGCAGGATCGCCGACAAACTATTCAACGGACGCTCGAAACGATGCAGCACGAGCAGCAGGTTCATGTCGATAATCTGGACTTGGCGCTGGAAATTATCGCAAAGATAGGAACGCTGTATAATCAGCTTGAACGCAGCAATCAAAAAGAATTGCTGCGGCAAGTAGTTGAAAGAGTCATCGTGGATGATGACGGTCAGGTAAGCTTGGAACTGCGTACACCGTTCGGCTACCTCAATACCCTGGTAGACGACATCAAGCGTGAGAAACCGCGCATTGAGAAAACGGTGAAGCGTGGGCGAAAGGCAACAAAAAACGCCGGAGAAATTCCCCCCGGCGTT
>SZPD01000437.1 GCA_030263515.1 Anaerolineae bacterium CFX9
GAGTCTGCCCTCATGAAACTGGTACGCTACCATGAACCTGGACAGGGCGCACAGATCGGCGTGATGAACGGCGATGCCATCTTCAACGTGACGGAACAGGTCCCGTCAATTTCCGCATGGCTTCAGCGCAGCGTCGGGCGGGTTCATCAGGAAATCGATGCGCTGGCACAGCTCATACGGGCGCGGCTGCCGGCATATCAGGCCGAGCAGCTTCATCACCGCCCAGCTCCCGGCGTTCCGCACTGGCTGCCTCCCATCGATGAGCAGGATGTGTGGGCGGCGGGGGTGACGTATGAGCGCAGCCGTGAAGCCCGGCAGGAGGAGGCTCAGGACGGGGGTGATGTGTATGCGCGGGTCTACGCGGCAGAAAGACCGGAGCTGTTCTTCAAGGCGCATGGGCGCGCCGTGGTCGGGCATCTCGACAGCGTGGGCATTCGCAAGGACTCCGCGTGGAACGTGCCAGAGCCGGAACTTGGCGTGGTCTTCAATCCAGCGCTGGAAGCCGTCGGCTTCACCGTCGGGAATGACATGAGCAGCCGAGATATCGAGGGAGCCAATCCGCTGTATCTGCCCCAGGCGAAGGTCTACCGGCGTTCATGTGCGCTGGGCAGCGCGATCACGCTCACACCCGCCGATCACTGGAAGCTGACGACCATCCGCCTTCAGATCGCGCGCGGTGATGAAACGGTCTTTGCGGGCGAAGTTCATACCGGGCGCATCCGCCGCACCCTGCGCGAACTGGCAGATTTTCTCGGTCGATCGCAGGATTTTCCTCATGGTGTCGTCCTGCTGACAGGCACAGGCGTTGTGCCCCCCGCTGATTTTACGCTGGCGGCGGGAGATGTGGTGACGATCACGATTGATGAGGTTTCAAGCCTGACCAACACGGTCGAGGTGGTCTGACGATGAAGATCACGGCGATTGAGTCGCTTCAATGGGCGGAGTACCCGCGGCTGATGATCGTCCGCGTCCACACGGACAGTGGGCTGATCGGGCTGGGAGAAACGGTAGACAAGATCCCCGGCGCAAAAGGCGCGCTGCACGGCACAATCGCGCCGCTGGTGCTGGGGCAGGATGCGCTCGACATCGAAGGGCTGTGGCGCTTTGTGATGGACAACATCATGTACCACGGCTATGCGGGCGCAGAAACGCGGGCGCTCTCTGCGGTCGAGGTCGCGCTGTGGGATATCATGGGCAAGGTCTACAATGCCCCGCTCTATCACCTGCTGGGTGGCAAAACCCGCGAGCGCATCCCCACCTATAACACCTGCATCGGCTTTGGCGAGGTACAGGATTATGCCCTCTGGACACAGGGGCGCGCGGCTGAGCTGGCGCGCAGCCTGCTGAGCGAGGGAATCTCTGCCATGAAGATCTGGCCGTTTGATCCGTTCAGCGAGGCGTCGTTCGGGCAGTACATCACGCCGGCGCAGGTTGAACAGGGCTTGCAGCCTGTTCGCGCTATCCGCGAGGCAGTGGGCGAAGCTATGGAGATCGGCATCGAATGTCACTTCCGTTGGAACCGCGCCAGCATGGAACGCATCGCCCGCGCCCTGGAGCCATACAACATTCTGTTCATGGAAGATGTCATCCCGGCGGTGCATCCTGAGGAAATCCGGCTGCTCGGCGCAAAAACCAGTATCCCGATCATCGGCTCAGAGCTGCTGATGACCCGCTGGCAGCTTCGCGAGTGGCTGGAGAAACGCACCTCATCGATCGTGATGACGGATCCCGTCTGGAACGGCGGCATCGCAGAGACGCGCAAGATCGCCAACATGGCGGAAGCATTCGGCGTGCCGATCGTGCTGCACAACGTCGCGGGTCCCATCTGCCACGCCGTCTGCATGCATCTGGGAGCGCACCTGCCAAACCTGTTTTTTGTGGAGAGCGTGCGCGCCTTCTACCAGACGTACTTTCCTGTGCTCAGCGGTTGGAAGCCCGCCGTCGAACATGGCACGCTCAGTCTGCCGGAGGGGCCCGGTCTCGGTGTAAACCTTCTGCCCGACCTGCTCGAACGCCCTGATCTGACGCGGCAGATCAGCGAAGGCGGCGGGCTGGCCGCCGGGCGGCGCGCCATGGGCGATCACTGGGCAGTGGAGGAGATCCGCTAACCCATCATGACCCGGCTGATTCGCAGCGGCGGCGTCTGCGCATCGGCGATGGCGAACAGCGCGGCGAGTTCGTCCGTGCTGGGCGCGGTGGTGGGACGCCGTACATACGGATGGGCAATGACTCCGGCGCGGTGCAGCAGATGCTTGCGGGCGTGCAGGGAAAATTCATGCCCCCGCCCGCTCACCGCCTCAATCAGCGGGTTTCCCGCGCGCAGATGGGCAAGCGTCCCTTCCCGATCGCCTGCTTGCCAGGCAGCCCATGCACGGTGAAAGATCTCGTTGAATCCTGCGCCGGGCAGAACTCCGTCCGCCCCGGCCGCCAATTCATCAACCAGCGCAATTCCGCCGACACCACCGAAAATCCCGACCGAGTCGCCCACGCGCTGGCGAAGCTGACCGATGCGCTCGGCAGAATTACCACCCTCGATCTTGAAGTAACGGACATTCGGCGCGCGCTGCGCAATTTCCGCAAGCGCATCCGCCGCAAGCAGCGTATGACGATAGGCGGGAATATGTGGCGACTGCTGAATCATGATCGGGACAGCGCTCGCTTCTGCCAGTTCGACGTAATGATCGATCCACCCCCGGCTGCCGTAATCCATCGTGGCTGGCGGCAGGACCATCAGCGCGCCGGTGGCGTATCGCGCCAGCTCGCGCGCATGGCTGACAGCCGCCTCAGTGCTGCCCGACGCCATGCCAACGATCAGCGGGACGCGCCCGGCGATCTGATCCGCAGCGATGACGGCGCAGCGCAGACGTTCGGCATCACTGAGCTTGTAAGCCTCCGTCGCAAAGCCATTGATGCCAAGCCCCTGAGGCTGAAGCGCAAGCTCGAACTCGATCACCTGACGCAAGCCCGCTTCATCGAT
>SZPD01000019.1 GCA_030263515.1 Anaerolineae bacterium CFX9
CCGCCCGGATGTGGAGATCATCGGGGTAAATGCGGCTGAGTCGCCGGATATGTACAATCATTTCTATCATCTGGAGATGCCCACTGATGGCGAGACGCTCGCCGGGGCGCTGGCAGGCGCGATCGAGGCGGACTCGCTCACGCTGGAGATCGTGCCGCGGCTGGTCGATCGGCTGGTGCTGGTGAGCGAACACGACATCATGCGGGCGATGCGCTGGCTCGTCTACGAAGCGGGCTGGGTGGGAGAGGGCGGTGGAGTCGTCGGCATTGCGGCCATCCTCAGCCACACGGTGGCATCTGAGCCAGGCACAGTGATCGTCGTCAGCGGCGGTAATGAGGATGCAGACAGTCTGCACGAGGTTCTGACAGGAGGCACTTGACCATGCGCGGCATCATCCTGAGGTTTCTGATCAACGCAATCGCGGTCGCAGTAATCGCTTCCGGGCTGCTGCCGGGGATCCACATCGAAGGCAGCTATTGGGTGACTTTGGCGTTCACGGCGCTGGCGATCGGTCTTGTCAATTCGATCGTGCGCCCGATCGTGCTGCTGCTGACCTGTCCGATCGTCCTGTTCACGCTGGGGCTGGCGCTGCTGGTGATCAATGGCGCGATGCTCTATCTGGTGGCGGCGCTCACCAACTGGCTCGATTTTCTCGGTGGACGGCTGGTGATCGATAACTTCGGCTGGGCGGTCCTTGGCGCGCTGATCGTCTCGATCATCAATATCATCCTGGAACGGGTTACCGGGCTGAAGAATGGGACGCGGGTGCGCACGCGGACCGTGTATGTTCAGGGGTATGTTGAACAGCAGCGGGCACAGTATGACGCCGAGTTCAATCGCTATCTGCAAAATCCGCAGGATCCGCGCCGCCCAACCGATCCTAATGACCCGTTTCGGCAGGGATAGGCTGCTGCGTCAGCCGCGAAGAAAATCGAGCACGCGCGGGTTGACGTAATCCGGGCGGTCGTAAATGGCTGCATGCCCGGTTCCTGGCACGACTTCTGCCTGCACATTCGGCATGGCGCGCAGGGCTTTTCTCACCGCTCTATGCGGGTTGTAAATGGCTTCGTGCTCACCGACCATCAGCAGCGCCGGCGCGTGGAACTGTCGCAGCGCTGAGTCTGGCTCGCCGCGCAGAAAGCGATTCAGCGCACGGATGCCCAGTCCCAGATCGCGCAGGGAAGGGCGATCCCGCTGGAAGCCGACAATAGTGCCAATGCGGAAATGCCGGATAGTCAGCATCAGGGCGCGCGCCAACTGTCGATCAAACGTCAGATTGGAACCGGGCGGCGTAAAAGCGGTGACCAGCAGGCGCTGCCCGGCAGCTTCGAGATCGCGCTGGCTGCCCAGATTCAGGATGAGGGGGACGCCGCTGCGCACATAGACCCTGAAGCGCGCCAGACCCACAGGGCTGAGCAGAACGGCTTTGTGAATGCGTTCCGGCGCATAGACGCCGAGCCGCAGCACCGCCCAACCGCCCAGGCAGACTCCGGCAATGCGCGCCTGTTCCAGCCCCAGCCCATCGAGGACATCCACCAGCCACTGTGCATAGCCATCACCGAGCAGCGGCGGCGGGTGCGGATCGCTCCGCCCCGGATGCCCGTTGGTATCGAGGGCGTACACCCGATATTCACGGGCGAAGTCTTCAATCTGCTTGTGCCAGAGCGGGGCGCTGGCTCCATAGCCCTGCACCAGCACGAGCGGCGGACGGGAAGGGTCTCCAAATGCCAGCAGATGCGTTCTGCCGAAGCGCGTCGCTACGAACTGCGATTCGTGGGGCAGGCGAATCTGCGCCAGCGCGTCGTCATACCACGCCATCATGGCGGCGTATCCTTCAGGCGTTTTATAAAGTGAAGCAGGGTCAATTGTCATCGGAGATCCAGGCTTGTTTTGCAGCGCGATTATCGCCACTTCATCCACAGCAGGCAACCTGCACGAAAAGGTATATGGAAGAATTCGTCAGATTCTCATACCGTTAAGTTATCGGCGCTGAATTATCATAGTCTGCTCATGGATGGATGATATTCTGTGAAAATTGGCGCAATCAGACCGTAAGACTGAACGCGCTGGTATCGTCCATACAAAGAACCAAAGAAACGACATGACGACATCTTCTGCTCTGCCGATTGTTGAAATCCGCACTCTCCGCAAGACCTACCTGGAGGGCGATAAAGCGCGCCTCGTACTGGAGGACGTGGATCTCGAAATTGCATCGGGCGAGTTCTTCGTCCTGCTCGGCAAGAGCGGCAGCGGCAAGAGCACACTGCTGAACCTGCTGAGCGGAATCGACCAGGCAGATTCGGGCCAGATCATCATTGACGGCACGGATATCACCCGCCTGAACGACCGCGATCTGACGCTGTTTCGCCGGGAACGGATCGGGATCATCTTTCAGTTTTTCAATCTGATCCCGACGCTGACTGTGCTGGAAAATATCACGCTGCCGACCGAACTTGGCGGCGGCAGCCGGCGCGATGGCGAGCGGCGCGCGCGGCAGCTTCTTGAGCGCGTCGGGCTGGGCAGCCGGGCAGACACGTTCCCCGATAAACTCAGCGGTGGCGAGCAGCAGCGCGTCGCCATTGCCCGCGCCCTGGCGCATGAACCTGCGGTCGTTCTTGCAGACGAGCCGACCGGTAACCTGGACGAAGATACAGGCAGGCAGATTTTGGAGCTTCTGCTAGAATTAACCAGAGACGCGGGCAAGACGCTGATCATGGCGACGCATAACCCGGAAATCGTTCCGCTGGCAGACCGTGTCTGTCGTATTCATGAAGGCAAGCTCGTCATCACTCTGCATCAGGACATGCAGGCGACGGAGGCTCTCATCCTATGAAAGACCCTGATCCCATCGAACTGCGTCAGGCAATGTCCGAACTCCGCGATTTCAACAAGGAGAAGCGCCGCACCGCAGTGATGAAACTGGGGATGATCGGCGGCGATGAGGTGGTGCGCACGCTGATCTCTGTGGTGCGCAACCATCATGAAGACCTGATCGTCCGTGGGCGGGCGGCGCTCATGCTCGGCAAGCTCGGCGATCTGCGCGCTGTTGCCCCGCTGATCGACGCGCTCGATGCGCCGGGCTATCAGATGCGCCTGTACGCTGCTGAGGCGCTCGGCAAACTCGGCGATCCGCGCGCGATCGAACCCCTGCGCCGTGTCGTCGAATCCAATCATGACCGGGTGCGCGATGCCGCTCAGGAGGCTTTGCAGCGGCTCGGCAGTCTCGAAGAGAAGAAGTCCGTTCCCAAACCGGAACCTCAGCCCTGACAAAGGGCTGTCGCGCTCCTCGGCGCGGCGCTCTCCAGCCTGTGCCACGGCTGATAGCGCTGCCGTGAGGAGCGTTTTGTTTATCGTTGAATGGGTTGATGTTGTACTGGTAGCTGATGTTCTCTCCGGTGATTTTCCGATTGGCGCGGCGCTATATCAGCCGCCGCCTGCTTCAGAGCGCGCTGTTCGTTATCGGCGTTGCGCTGGGCGTCGCGCTGATGGTGGCCATCGATCTCGCCAATAATTCCAGCAAGCGCGCTTTCCAGCTCAGCACGCAGAGCGTAACCGGGCGGGCGACTCATCAGATCCTCGGCGGGCCCAACGGGTTACCGACAGAAATCTACACGCGGCTGCGGCTGGATCTGCGGCTGCATGAAGTTGCGCCCGTGATTGAGGATTACGTCCGTGTCACCGAACTCGGCGATCAGCCGATGCGCCTGTTTGGTGTCGATCCGTTTGCCGAGCCGCCTTTCCGCGATTATCTGACTTCGATCGAAGTTGCTGGCGAGAGCGAGAATGCCTTCGAGTCGCTCAACGCCTTTATCGCCACACCCAATACTGCGCTGATCAGCGCGCGGATTGCCGGGCGCTACAATATTAAGCCGGGCGATCTGATCACGCTGCGTCCGGCGGGCGGCGCTGTGGCGGTGCGTGTCGTCGGGCTGCTGCGCACGGGCGACAATAACAGCGCACAGGCACTCGAAAGCCTGATCCTGACGGATATCGCCACAGCGCAGGAAATCGTCGGCGAGCCTGACCGCCTCAGCCGCGTCGATCTCATCCTGCCGGATGATTACGACCTCAGCCAGATTCTTGCCCTGCTTCCCGCCGGCTCCACACTGACCACGCCTTCGCGGCAGAGCAGCGCGCTCTCGCAGATGACGGCGGCATTCGAACTCAATCTTCAGGCGCTCAGTCTGCTGGCGCTGGTGGTTGGCGTTTTCCTGATCTACAACACGGTGACATTCAGCGTAGTGCAGCGCCGCCCGATTCTTGGCGTGCTGCGCTCGCTCGGTGCAACGCGGAGCCAGATCTTTTCGCTGATTTTGGGGGAGGCGCTGCTGCTCGGCGCGTTTGGCACACTTTTCGGGCTGGGGCTGGGCATCATTTTCGGCCGGGCGTCGGTCGGGCTGATCTCACAGACGATCAGCGATCTGTACTTCACTGTCAGCGTGCAGAGCGTCACGCTCGATCCGCTCACGCTCATCAAGGGCGCGGCAGTCGGGGTGCTGGCGAGTCTCGGCGCGGCGTTCGTGCCTTCGCTCGATGCCATGCGCACGCCACCGGCGGGATCGCTGCGCCGCTCGCTGCTGGAAGAGCAGGCGGTCAGGCTGCTGCCGGTCATCACCGCGGTCGCAATCGCGCTCAACCTGCTTGGCGTGGTGCTGCTTTTCATCCCGACCGACAGCCTGTTCATCAGCTTCGGGGCGCTGTTTGCCATCGTGGTGGGTGGCGCGCTGCTCACGCCGATCGTGCTGGTGGCTGCGATGCGGCTGTTTGCGCCCATCGGTGACCGGCTGTTTGGCGTGCTGGGGCGGATGGCCCCGCGTTCGGTCGCCCGGTCGCTCAGCCGGACCTCGATCGCTGTGGCGGCGCTGACGATCGCCGTCAGCGTGATCGTGGGCGTCAGCGTGATGATCGGCTCGTTCCGCGATACTGTGGCTGACTGGCTCGATACCACGCTCGGCGCGGATATCTACGTCTCTCCGCCGCAGCTCACGGCGACGCGCGCCACGGCGAACGTTGATCCCGCCATCGCCGATCGTGTGCGCGCGCTGGATGGTGTGGAACGGGTCGTCACCGGGCGCAACGTCAACGTGATCGCGCCGGATTACCCTGATCTTCCGCCCGTTAACCTGACCGTTGCCGATGGCGAAGTCGTCAGCCGTCCGCGCCGTTTTTCATGGACGGCGTTTGAAGGGGACGACTATCTGAGCGCGCTGCGAGACGGCGCGATCATGGTCAGTGAGCCGTTTGCCTTCCGCCGTGGCATCACGCCCGAAAATAACCGGCTGACGCTGGTGACCGACCGCGGCGAGCAGACCTTCGACGTGATCGGCGTGTACTTCGATTATTCGACTGACCAGGGAACCGTCTTTATGGCGGATAGTGTTTACCGTCAGTATTTTGACGATCCCTATATCTCAACGCTGGCGATCTTCCTCACGCCGGGAGCCAGTGCCGATGCGGTGATCGAAGCGACGCGCGCCGCCGTCCGCGAGACCGAGCTGATCGTCCAGAGCAACCGCGCCCTGCGAGACAGCGTGTTCACCGTCTTTGAGCGCACGTTTGCCATCACAGCCGCGCTGCGCCTGCTCTCGACGGTCGTCGCATTCATCGGCATTCTGAGCGCGCTGATGGCGCTTCAACTGGAACAGACGCGCCAGTTCGGCGTCATGCGCGCCATCGGCATGACAGGGGGCCAGCTCTGGAATTTCACGCTGCTGCAAACCGGCGCGATGGGCATGACAGCGGGCGCGCTGGCGCTGCCGATCGGTGTGGCGCTGGCGTATGTGCTGATCTACGTGATCAATGTGCGTTCGTTCGGCTGGACGATGCAGCTTCAGCTCTCGGTAGATGAGTTCGTGCTGGCATTCGGTGTGGCGGTGCTGGCGGCGCTGGCGGCGGGCGTGTATCCGGCACGGCGGCTCAGCCAACTGGTGACCGCGCGGGCGCTGCGCAGCGAGTAAACCGGGCAGCGCCTGGAATCAAACAGCGGTCGATCCTGCGCAGAACCGACCGCTGCTATCAGCCTGCAAGTCAGGCGACTTCAAATTCGTACAGCAGTTGATCGACCCATTTGACGAGCCGGGCGCTGGTCATATCCTGCTGCCCGTCTTCATCGATCGCCAGCCCCAGAAAGTGATCCTCAGTTTTGGCTTTGGATTCTTCAAACTGGTAGCTGTCCGTTTTCCACATGCCCCAAAGCTGAGCGCCGCGCTCCATCGCCGCGTCTGCCAGCATACCCACGGCATCGATGAAATTGAAGCCGTAGCCGTTCTGATCCCCCAGACCAAAGATGGCGAGCTTCTTGCCGCTGAAATCCATCTGCTTGATCTTGGGCATGAAGAATTCCCAGTCGTCCTGAAGCAGGCCGGTGTTCCATGTGGGGCAGCCCCAGATCAGATATTCATACTGTGCCATCTGTTCCGGCGTCGTGCTGCCGATATTGTGCACGTCTACCAGACCGGGCGAGCGCTTGTCAAACTCATCCTTGATCTGATAGGCGACCGCTTCTGTCTTGCCGGTGCTGCTCCCGAAGAAAAGCCCGATCTTCGCCATGAGCCTCTAACCTCGCGTTTTCCCGTTCATTTTGTCACAATGATAGCGTGCAAACGGGGATTCTTCTAGCGCCTGCTGGCTTTTGTGGCGATATTCAGAAGACTCTCAGCCAGCATTGCTCATCTGTATGGGGCAGGTAAGCCCGGCATGAAGCAGCCGCCGGAATCGAAAAAGAGATCGCCATGGAGCCGAGCGATCCCTTTTCCAGTCCCCTCTCTCGGTTGATCAGAACTTACATCTGGCTTTTGTATTGCGCAGCATATGCTTCTGATGGGGGAATGTTGGTGATCACGTCGATGAGCAGGTTATTCGGATCCCGTGTAATGAAGTGACGCTGACCAAAGGCTTCACTTCGCAGCGATCGGATGACCGGCAGCCCTGCCTGTGTGATCCGGTCGTGAACCCGATCCACGTCTTCGACCTCGAAATTCAGGATCACGCCTGATGTAGGGGTGCGATAACCTGTGGGGATCGTCTCATGGCGATAATCGAGCAGAGCCAGCTCAAAGTGGGGCGGTTGTGATAATCGAAGGCTTACGTACCAGTCGGACTCAAACGTGATCTCAAAGCCGAAATGCCGGATATAAAAATCACGTGATTCACTGATTTTATCGGTGCAGATGACGATGTAGTGACTGTTGATAGTCATGGCGCATATCCTTGATTCATCTTCTGGCGATGGGTAAGATACATACAGCATGTACGTATTATTACATACATACTGTATGTATGTCAATGGGATCGAGGATAGGATGGCGCATCGAACAGGGTTGACCAAATCTGAGCAGCGTGAACAGACCATGCGCTCACTCATCAGCATCAGCCGGGAACTGTTTGCCGAGGCAGGTTTTGCCAATGTGTCGATGGAAGAAATCGTCGGGCGGGCCGGGGTCACCCGTGGGGCGCTTTACCATCATTTCGGCAGCAAGGAGGGCTTATTTCAAGCGGTGCTGGATGATGTTCAGGCAGATGTGGCGGGAAAGGTCGATCGGGCGGCTTCACGACACGCCCATCTTTGGGATCAGCTCATCGAAGGCTGCCGCGCCTTTCTGGAAGCCAGCACCGAGCCGTCTGTCCAGCGTATTCTGCTGGTAGATGCGCCGGCCGTACTTGGATGGAATGCCTGGCGAGACAGCGACGCTGCCAACAGCGGGAGACTCCTTGAAGAACTGCTGGCTGCGCTGATCGATCAGGGGATCGTCAAGCCGCTTTCTGCCAGCGCGCTGACACATCTGCTGTCCGGCGCGATGAATGAGCTGGCGATCTGGATCACCCAGTCAGGCGATCAGGCTGCGGCGCTTGATCAGGCGCAGGCGGCGCTTTTGGAGGTGCTGACATCACTCAAAACAAAAGGTCATGCCTCGTAAAAGACATGACCTTCCACACAACAGCCTGAACAGTGATTGGCAGACGGAGTGACCCGTCAATACGACTCGTACCACAGCGGATCGAGGTTCGGGCGCGGCACACGTTCAAAGATTGAGGCTGCATTGCGAGCGCAGATCGCGGCGAGTTCCGCCATGCGTTCGCGCCCGGTCGTCCTCAGAAATTCATGCCTCGCCTCACCCTGTAAATTCACCGCTTCCGCCCAGACAGCGCGCCCGACGATCACGCCGCTGGCTCCGCCTGAGCAGGCCGCCTGTGCCTGACGAACGAACGTCGGATAGTCTACCCCTGCGCTGAGCAGCGCCCACGGCACACGGCAGGCCCGGCTGACCGCCTGCACTGCCAGCGCCCAGTCGCGTTCGTCTGGCGTTTCGGTCAGGTTGACCGGAAATTCGAGTTTGAGCACGTCTGCGCCCATCGTGGAGAACAGATCGGCAGAAGCGGCTGTCACGTCCGTCAGTTCCGCCGTGGAGAGCGTGCGTTCCGGGTCGGGCGAGAAGGCGATCGGCTCCAGATACAGCGGGATATCCCAGCGGCGGCAGTCATCTGCCAGCCGCAGCACCACATCACGCCGCTCGGCGGCATCGGGGGCCTGGGGGTGATAGTAGAGCAGGAGCTTGACACCTGCACAGCCTACCCGCTGAATTTTTTCCACCCCCCACTTCGGAATCGGCCTGAACATCCGGCGGCTGGGATGCAGGCTGTAGTCGGTTTCCTCAACCGGCGCAAGCAGCGCTGTGCCCGCCAGCCATCCCTCATTTAGTCCCGGTGCGACGCCGTACTGAGGATCCACCAGCACGGCGCTCGCTCCGTCGATCAGCGCGCTGATCACATCGCGCTTGAAGCCGGCAAAGTCCGCATCCGTCAGCGGCGCAGGCGCGGCTTTCGCCAGGCTGTCCCACAGGTTACGCCGGTGATCGATCGCCAGGACGACGAAATGCCCGCCGGATGTCACGGCTTGCATCAGGCGGCGGAACTTTCCCGGTTGGGTACTCACGTTTAGCCCTGCGCTTCCAGCTCGGCGATCGCCTGTTCCGTCAGCCGGACGGCTTCACCGACAGTCTCGACATCCATGGCAAAGTTTGCCCCGGCGGCTTCAAAGAGTTTGGGCAGGCTGACAGTGCCGCCAAGGGCGAGCGCGCGGCGGTAATCGGCAACCGCTTTCGCCTGATCCCTGAGCGCGTTGCCGAAGATCTGCGTCGCGCCGAGCTGCGCCAGCCCGTACTCGACGTAGTAGAACGGAATCTGGAAGATATGCAGCTTGCGATGCCAGCCGGTCGCCTTTTCATCGTCGAGGTTTGACCAGTCTTCAAACGGCATGAAGCGATCCCACAGGCGCGACCATTCCTCATCACAGTTATCCGGGTTGGCGGCGGCATCCATATGGGTGTAGACCCAGTGCTGGAAGGCGTCGACAACCGACATGTACGGCCAGAACCACAGATTACGTTCCAGGTGATCGATGCGCGCCCGCGCCGCATCCGCCTGCGAATAGAACCCGCCTTTATCGGCGCTGAGGTACGGCGCAGCCAGCAGCTCCATGCTCATCGAGGCGACTTCGGCAAACTCGATCGGCACTTCGCCCTGCTGATAGTCTGGCAGCGCGAAAGACTCGAACGAATGGAAGGCGTGCCCGCCTTCATGGAGCATCGTCTGGACATCATCGTGGATGCCCACGGCATTCATGAAGATGAATGGCTGGCGTGAAGCGGGGAAAAGCGTCTGATAGCCGCCGGGGGCCTTGCCATCATAGTTGACCAGATCGAGCAGATTTTCTGCGCGCATTTTGTCGAAGTACGCGCCGAGCTGCGGGTCTACCTGATGGAAGATACGCGCCGAGATTTCCGAGAGCGCCGCGCCATCGCTGAACGGGCGGAGCGGGGGGCGGCTGTGCGCATCCGCCAGCGTATCCCACGGGCGGATCGTCGAGATGCCCATCAGGCGGGCGCGCTTCTCATTGATGCGCATCATCGCCGGAACGACAGTTTTCTCGATGGCATCGTGGAAGCGCAGACAGTCTTCCGGCGTATAGTCAAAACGCAGGCGGGCACGCCAGATATAGGCGCGATAATCGGGCATATCGGCGTTGGCGGCCATCTTCGCGCGCACCCTGAGGAATTCCTTCCACAGATCGTTGAGCGCCTGCCGGTCCGCAAGCGTCCGCTGCATCATCGCTCGCCAGACGCGCTCACGCAGATCGCGGTCATTCTCGATCAGCAGCGCGCGTAACTGTGCCAGCGTTTTGGTTTCGCCTTCCCATTCGACGGTCTGCGCGCCGATGATGCGGTCGTATTCCTGACCGAGATTCTGCTCCTCCGTGCTGAGGGGGACGTTCTCCTCGCGGAAGATTTCTGCCTGTGTGCGGATATTGCGCAGGGCGATCTCGTAACCTTCCGGCTGCAGGCCGCTGGCGATCAGTTTTTCCTTGATCTTCTGATCCGCCTTCTGGACGTGTTCGAGCGTTTCGCTGACGAACGTCATGAAACGTTTGGTGGCTTCTTCATCCCTGGTATTGAGCGTAGTGGCAACATACAGGCGGGAATAGATCTCATAGACCACCATGCCCAGTCGTGACCAGTCGGTCAGCCAGTCGATCACGTTGTCCTGAGTCAGTTCGCGCGCTTCCAGATCGGCATAGAACGGGGCCAGCTCTGTCCACGTCCAGCTCATAAACTTCTGATAGTCTTTCAGGGGCAGTTTTTCAAACATGATTGACCTTTCCATCGGATTTGTCATAAGGATACCGCGCGTTCAAATCAATTTAAATGACCGTTCTGGATGCAGCGTCTGATCTGACATCGGATCCGGCGCTGCACGCGAACCTGATCGCCCGATGACTTTCAGTGTCTTTCCAGTTGGCAGTTTGGGCTTGACGCGCTGCTATCACCTTTTGGACAATGGCGCTATCAGCCCGTTTCGTGATAGAAAATCGGAAAAAACTGGTGTTTTCATGAACATTCTTGTGATTGGCGGCACGCGCAACCTCGGTCATCAGTTGGTTCACCATCTGGTGCAGACCGGGCATCGTGTGACGGTCTTCAACCGTGGTCTGACGCGCGACGAACTGCCGGAATCGGTCGAGCGGCTGCATGGCGATCGCACCGAACCGGAGCAGCTCGCAAAAGCTGTTCGCGGGAGGACGTTCGATGTGGTGGTCGATAACGCGCTCTACAAGGGGCCCGAAGCTGAGTCAGTTGTGGACATCTTCAGCGGGCGCGTCGGTCAGTATATCTTCCTCAGCACCGGCCAGGTGTATCTGGTGCGTGAAAATATCGAGCGCCCGTTTACAGAAGCGTCGTATGAAGGGCGCGTCATGCCCGCGCCCAAGATCAATACATACGGCTTTGAAGAATGGACCTACGGGGTTGAAAAGCGCAGGGTAGAGGATACCCTGCGCGCCGCCTGGGAAAAGAGCGGCTTCCCGATGACTTCTCTGCGCCTGCCGATGGTCAACAGCGAGCGCGATCATTTCAACCGCTTATATGCCTACATCCTGCGCCTGAAGGATGGCGGGCTGATCCTGGCTCCGTCTACGCCGGTTTTCCCGCTGCGGCATATCTATGGCATGGATGTCGTGCGTGCCATCATGCTGCTGATCGAGACCGGCAAGGGGCGTGGCAAAGCCTACAATATCGCTCAGGATGAGACGACTTCCCTGGAGGCATTCGTCGATATTCTGGGCGAACTTATGAACGTCAGGCCGAACATTGTGCGCGTCCGGCGCGACCTGCTGGAAGCAAATGGCTTCCTGCCGGACTGCTCCCCGTTCAGCGAGCGCTGGATGAGCGAGCTTGACAATACCCTGAGCAAGCAGGAATTGGGTATGACGTACACGCCGCTGCGCGAGTATCTCGCCGCGCTGGTGGCGCACTATCGCGAGAACCCACCCCCCACGCCGACCGGTTACAAGCGCCGCCGCGCTGAGCTGCTGCTGTATGAGCAGATTCAGCAGGGCGAAGTTCAGGCGAAATAACCCTCTGCGCCGCGCTGAAGTTCCCCTTCGGCGCGGCGTTTCATCAGCGGCAGCACGATACCCGCCATCGTCGCTACCGACACCGCGTAGAGCAGGCTGATCATCAGCGCGCCGCCGATCGCCGCCGCCTGGCTGACATTTGATGCCGTCAGCGCGTCCGCGCCCAGCCACCCAGAAGGCGCGGCGGCGTGCCCGCTCAGCCATGCGGTGATCCCGATGCCGAGCGGCACACCGATCGCCAGCGAGAGGAGCTTGGTGACGATGATCCAGCGCACGATGGCAAAGGCGCGATAGACAGGCGCGAAGATGCCGCCGATCGTCGTGATCGCCCCAAACGGAGCCAGCGCCGCCACGACGGGAATCGCGTCGATCCAGCGCGCGCCGACCACCAGCGGGACCAGCAGCGGCGCAGCCAGCGCCACCCCGGCGTAGAAGATCAGCCCGCCCAGCCCCAGGATGAGGGCGATGCGCCGGAAATCGCGCCACAGCCGAACGTAATCGCGCCGCCCCACCGCCTGCGGTACGACCGCCTGCATATTGTCGAAAATGGCAGAGGTGACGATCGATGCCTGGCTCAGTCCGCTCAGCGCCAGATCAAGGAACCCTGCCGCCGCCGGCCCGCCGAACGCGCCCGCTACCTGCATCGGAATTTGCTGGAACAACTGCGCCAGGCTGCGATCGATGGCGTTGGCCACTCCCCAGCGCCAGTAGGGACGCGGCGAGACGCTCCATGCGCGGGCAAAAACAGCGCGCAGCGGCGGAAAGGTGACGCTGGTGATCGCCCGCTGCTGCCAGTACACGCCATACGCCAGCAGCAGCGTGCTGATCGAGTAGACCAGCCGCGCAGCGATCAGGCTTTCAGCGCTCGGCTCGATGAGGACGGCCCCCGCCATGCACAGCGAAAGCACGATCTGATTGGCGACCTGAAGCAGCGAGAGGGTCTTCATCGAACGCCGCGATTGCAGCGCGATCGGAACCATCAGATACAAGCCATCCGCGATCCCTGCGGCGGCGAGCCATGCCGCGAGCTGTCCCGGTCTGGCATCCCCCTGAATCAGCAGCGAGAGCGCCGGTCCTGCCAGCGCCACCAGCGCCGCCAGCCCCAGATGAAACAGCAGGCTGATCTTGACGTAGTAGCCGAGCAGATTGTGGATCTCATCAGCGTTCTTTTCGCCGATGGCGATGCCGAGCCGCGTCGTCGTCAGCACGCCGATGCCGGTGAAATCGAGCGCCGAGAACAGACCGAGGAAGGACTGCGCCAGCCCGTAGATGCCGAAAGCCGCCGGCCCCATCAGCCGGAAGACGAGGATTGCCGAGAGGGCGCTCAGCCCGGCGACCGTGATTTTGCTGATTTGCAGCGCCAGCGTATCACGCACGAATTTGCGCGCCCATAACCCACGCAGGCGATCGATCAGGACGTTCATCTCGTCCGCGTCCCTCCAGCCAGCCGGGCACGGTAGAGCGCGATCAGCGCCTGTGCTGTGTGATCCCAGGTGGTACGCGCTGCTTTGGCGCGCCCCGCTGTTCCCATCCGCGCCGCCAGTGAGGGATCACGCAGAATGCGGATCAGGGCCGCAGCCAGATTGCTCACCTGGTCGCGCTGATCGATCAGCAGGCCTGTCAAGTCGTGATCGACCGCATCCTCTGCGCCGCAGTCTCGCGAGGCGATCACGGGCAGCCCGGCAGCGCTGGCTTCGAGCGCGACCAGCCCATAGCCTTCAAATTTGCCATCTACCGTCTGCGCGGGCAGAGCGAAGACATGCGCCTGCGCATACCAGCCGAGCAGATCTGCCTCACTGACGCGCCCGGTCAGCGTGACGGCGTCATCAAGCGCCAGCCGCGTGATCTCACCCCTGATCCGGCTGACGTATTCGATATCTGCATCGAGTGAGCCGATGATGACGCATCGCGCCTCCGGGATGGCCGCGCGGACGGCTGGCAGAGACTGCACCAGTTCCAGCACACCCTTGCGCGCCTTGACCGCGCCGACGAACAGGATGGTTGGCTGCGGGGCGGGCTGCCGGGGCAAACTCTCAAAACGCGCCAGATCGACGCCGTTCGGGATCACGATTGGTTCGAGGGCGGGCAGGATTCGTTTTGCCTCGCGGGCGGTGTAACTGCTGACACATGCCAGCGTGCCGGCAAGAAAGGCGCGCCGATACAGCCTGCCTGCCCAACGACGCAGCGGCAGCCGGACGTAGGTCCCGTGACCGGTGATCACCAGCGGGCGTTCCCCTGCGATCCGGTGCGCCAGCGGCGCATAGACCTCAACCGCACAATGCACCAGATCGACATCCGCCAGCGCGCGCCGGACGGCGGGCAGGGCGGCAAGCTGGCGGAGAAGCATCCCGCGATCGAAGGGATCGACGTTGGGCAGCAGATGCGCAGCTTCGAGATCAGGATGCAGCGGGCTGCTGCGCGTGGTCACGATCCGGACATCGACACCGGCACGGATCAGCGCCTGCGCTACGCTGGTGCTGTAATGCGCCCAGCCGTGATGATGCGTCAGATCTGCCGCCAGCAAACCGATTTTCAGCATCATGGAGCCGCCTTGATCGCGTTCAGGATCGTCTGTGCCCGCGCCGCCCAGGTGTGGCGCTCGAAGACCTGTGCCTGCGCGGTCTGTGCCAGGCGTTCGCGCAGCGCCGGATCATCGCGCAGACGAATGAGCGCGGCGGCGAGCGCATCCGGGTCGGATGGCGGTACAAGCAGGCCGTTCTCGCCATCCGTCACAATTTCCGCGGTGCTGTCGAGGTGGGTTGCCACGAGGGCACGCCCGCTTGCCATATACTCAAAGAGCTTGATCGGAGAGGCATGGCGCGCAAAATGGGTCGTGGCAGGGAAGGGCATCGCACATACATCGAAGGCGCGCAGGCACAGCGGCACTTCGTCCGGCGGCATCTGCCCGGTATACAGGAAGTGATCCGGCGGCAGTCCGCGCGCGATCCACGCGGCGCGCAGTTGCTCTGCCGCGTCCTCCGGTCCGCCGACGATGGCAAGCGATGCGCCCTCCACCTTCGCCAGCGCTTCAACCAGCGTGCCGACGCCCTTATCCATCGCCATCGTTTGCAGCCGCCCGACGTAGCCGACGATGAAAGCATTCGGTGACCATCCCAGCCTGCGCCTTGCCTCGCCCTGTTCCGGCATGTCGCTGAAGCGTTCGCCGCGGATTCCATCATGTGCTGTGAAGGTGCGCGCTGGGGGCGCGCCGATCGCGATCAGATCTTCACGCAGTAAAGCGGTGGTGGTGAGGATCGTGCCGACGCGCCGCACCGCGCGCCGCTGAATCCACGTGCCGAGCCTGCCCTTCGCCAGGCTGTGCGCTTCGTAGACGAGCTGGCGTCGCGGTCTGATCAGGCTGAGCAGAAGCAGGGCGCGGTCATCCCGGCTGTAGTAAAACTCGGCAGACGAGAGCAGGACGCCGATACACGCGCTGATCAGCCAGGTGACGAGCTGCACACCGAAGACGATTTTTGCCAGCGCGTCAGCACGTCCCGGCACGAGCGGCAGCAGATCGAGTGTGGGCAGGGCGCGCAGGCGGAAATTGCGCCGAACACCGTAATGGGTGAATGGATCTGTCCGGCGCAGATCGGGGGTATTGCGGCGCGCCGCGATCCAAAGCCGGATATCCCATCCGGCATCCGCCAGCGCCTCGCAGTTCTGCATGATCTGCAAGCCGTGGGCTTTTTCCGTCGGCAGGCGGATGTTGGCGAGGTAGATCAGCCGCTGCGTCACTGAGGTTCTCCGGTTTTGAGTACACTCGCCAGCCGGGGGATCAGGCCGTCCAGGCTGTGCTGGTCGATCACAGCGCGGCGCTGCTGTTCGGCGATCTGCGCGCGCAGGTCACGGTCTTCCAGGAGGCGGCGCAGCGCAGCGGCAAGCCCTTCGTGGTCATCCGGCTGGCGGAGGTTGACCAGCGGGGCAAATGCGCCGTGCAGCGGATCGAACGCCGGACTGCTGGTGATCGTCGGCACGCCGCATGCCATACTCTCCAGCGCCGCTTTGTCGAACAAGCCGGGCGGGCTGAGGTTGACGGCGATCGCTGCCGTCCGGTATGCATCGCGCACGGCAGCACGGTTCTGATCGCCCGCCAGCGAGACCCGATCGCTGACGCCAAGCTCAACGGCGAGCAGTTCAAGGCTGGCGCGGTAGGCAGGCGCAGTCTCGACATCGGGCGGCGTTCCGCCGATGAAGATGGCGCGCGCATCTGGCACGCTGGTCAGGGCGCGGATCAGGGTCGCCTGGTGCTTGATCGGCATCAGGCGCGCCACATGGATGATGGTCTGCGGCGCTGCCGGCAGATCCCCCGGACTGAAGAAATCGGTATCGATCCCATGACCGATGGCGCGCAGTTTTGGTGTGGACAGCGGAAAACTATCCGGCGCGGCGGTGACGATCCGGCGAGAAACTGCCGCTGCCAGTTTGAGTGTGCGGTGCGCCTGCCGGTGCGTGTACCACAACGTGATCGGCACGCCGCGCGGCCTGAGCAGCGGCGCACCCATGACGGCGAATAACGGCATCATATGCGCGAAGCATGCGCCATACGATCGTTCGCGCAGCAGCGAGATCAGCAGCCGGTAGAACTCGGCAGCCCGGTGGGGTTCGCTCAGCCCACGTTCCTTGCCGATGCTGAACACACGCACAGAGTCGGCGACAGCCAGCCGCCCGGATCGCATCGTGATCACATCGACGGCCTCAAAATGCGGCGCGAGCCGGTTGATCCATTCGGTCGTGAAGCCGAGGATCGGATCATCGGCATCTGCAGCGAGGTTGAAAAGCAGCAGGTTCATCGCGACCTGCGCCCGGCTTTGAGCGCGGCTTCCCACACGCCTACCCAGCGATCGGGATAGCGTTCGGCGTCGAAGGTCGCCAGTGCGATCTGCTGCCCCTGTTCGCCCAATGCCTTCGCTCGCGCCGGGTCGTTCAGCAGGCTGATCAGGGCGGCGGAAAATGCGTCTGTGTCCCCTTCCGGGACAAGTATCCCGTTCTCGCCATCGCGGATCACCTCGTCTATGCCGGGAGCCGCGAATCCGACCAGCGGCAGCCCGGCAGCGCTCGCTTCCATCAGCACGCGCGGAACGCCCTCACGCGAGGAGGTCAGCGCGTAGACCTCTGCCGCCTGATAATATGCCGGAAGTTCCTCATGCGGGACGGATGGCAGTATGGAGATACGCTCGCGAATGCCAAGTTTTTCTGCCAGCGCGGGCAGATCATCAGGCGAGACAGACAGATCGCCGATGATGACCAGGCGAGCTTCAGGGATCCGGCTGGCTACCTGTGCGAAGATCGACAGGAGCAGCGGGACGCGCTTGAAAACGTGCGGGTAGCCGACCCACAGGATGACGCGATCATCCGGCGCGATCTGCATTCTGGCGCGGGCTGCCTCCAGCGTTTCCGGCGCGGCAGGCTCGGCAAAATGGCGCGAGGCAGTGCCAAGCGGCAGGGCGATCACCCTCGACGGATCGCCTCCCTGCGCCACGAAATGATCCCGTTCACGCTGGTTTACGGGGCGGTAGAAATCCGTCCGGGGCAGGGTCCAGCGCGCCAGCCCCATCAACAGGCGGTTTCGCAGCGGGCTTTCGCTCAGCCATGTCGAGCTGGTGAACAGGGAGGAGTGGTTCTGCATCAGCAGCGGCACGTTCCAGCGGGCGCGCAGCCGCAGGCCGATGAGCGCCGTCAGCCACAGATCCTGCGTGATGATCAGGTCAGGCTTTTCCAGCGGCTGGCTGAGCGCGTCGATCATGAACATCCCCCGAACCGGGATGAGGGTTAACCTGCCATACACGCGGCGCTCTGACTGTGGGGCGCGGACGAGGATCGTGAGGGATCCGGCGCGTTCTGCCAGCGCGATATGCCGCTGAAGCGAACCGCCGTCCGGCTTCAGGATGAGCGATGAATCGAGGCTGATCATCAGAGCATTCATGCGGCAGATTGTACAGGATTGAGTCCCGGATGAGCAGAGCCTATAATCGACACCATGATGACACGACCGGCCTCATTCCTTCAGGCACATCCGCTTGCCGCTGTGCTGGTGACCGCGCTGATCGTGCGGCTGGCGATCCTGCTGGCGCTGCCCGGCATCTTCGCCTTTCAGGAGACCGATGCTGTGCACGGCTCGGCAGCATACGATACTTACGCCCGGTATCTGCTTCAGACCGGGGTCTATGGCAAGATCACGCCGGGCGTTCCGGACGCCCATCTGCCGCCGCTCTACAGCTATGCTGTGGCGCTCGTCTATGGGCTGTTCGGGCGCACGCATTACGCGACTGCCAGCCTGAACATCCTGCTCGATCTGTTCTCGATCAGCGCTGTCTATCTGCTGGCGCGGCTGATCTTCTCACGGGCGCAGCCGCCTGTTCTGCGTCACGTGCCTGTGATCGCCGCGCTGGCCTATGCCCTCTATCCCTATCTGATCTTCCAGAATCTGACGCTGATCGATACGCCGCTGTTCATGGCGCTGCTGAATGGCTTCGTGCTGATGGTGGCGCTGCTCACCGATCGTGCCGCGATGGATCGGCGCGCGCTCCTGCTCGGCGTGATCGCCGGCGTACTGCTCGGTCTGGGGACGCTCACCCGTGCCAATACGCCGCTGTTTGCGCTGGCTGTCGTGCCTTATGTCTGGATGATGCGCGGCTTTCGCGCCGCCGTGATCCGGCTTCTGCCCGTGGCGCTGGTCTCTGTGCTGGTCGTGCTGCCGTGGATCGTGCGCAACTATCAGGTGTTCGGCGGCTTTGTGCCGGTGGCGCTCAATGGGGGCGAGAACTTCTATCAGGGCAACAATGCCTACACCGTGCCTTATTTTCAGGCCGGATATGATGTGCAGTGGGTTCCCCCTCCGGCGGGAATGGACTTTGACGATCCCTATGGCATTGAAGCGAATCAGGCGCGTTTGCAGGCAGGACTGACGTATCTGCGGGAAAACCCGGCTGCCATCCCTGAACTGTTGTGGACGAAGCTCGGCATCCACTGGAGTATCGACGTTCAGCCGCTGCGCAACCCGACGGCCGGCGATCTGGAACGTCTCGATTATGTGGGGGATGTTCGCGCAGCGACTGATGGCGACGGGCTGCTCACGCTGGGAGATCTGCCGCCCGGAGATCCGGTCGATGCCTACAGCGACGTGCTTTTCGATCAGGTCGGGCGCACGATCCATGCGCTCTATTTTGGCGTGATGGCGGGCGCGGCGCTCGGCTTTTTGCTGACCCAGCCGCGCTGGTGGCGGGCGGTCAGCCTGATCGTGCTGACTCAGGTTGCCAACACGCTCAACTATGTCATCTTTCACCCGTCAACCCGCTATCGTGTGCCGACGGACCCGCTGCTGTTCATCCTGTCTGCCGCTGGTCTGGCGCTGCTGACACAGGCGCTGGCGACCGCGCTCCATGCGCGAGAAAGGCTGCGATCCCGTGCCTGATCCACATGATGTCAACCCGCCGGACTCGCTGCTTTCCACCGCCGCGCTGCGCATGATGGTCGATATGCCGTGGAAGGCGGTCAACGAGATTGAGCGCCTGCTGCTGCTGCCGTGGGCGCGCCTGCGCTTCGCGGTGACGGGTCTGAAGTGGAGCCGGGACTGCCGGCTGTACGGGCTGCCGATCATCCAGAAGCATCGCGGCAGCACGCTTCGCTTTGGCGCGCGTCTTGAACTTCGCTCGACGGCGCGCAGCAACCCGCTTGGGGCCAACCGTCCCTGTATTCTCACGACACGGCGACACGGGGCTGAACTGACGATTGGAGATGACTTCGGCATGACTGGCGGCTCGATCGTCTGCGATCTGAAGATCACAATCGGCGATCGGGTGTGGGTGGGAGCCAACAGTGTGATCATGGATACGGACTTTCATCCGCTCGATCCGCAGCGCCGGCAGGAAAAGCCGCTGGATGGAGCGGCTGCGCCGGTTGTCATCGAGGATGATGTCTTCATCGGTATGCACGCCCTGATCCTGAAAGGGGTGACGCTGGGCAAAGGCTGCGTGATCGGAGCGGGCAGTGTGGTGACGCGGGATGTGCCGTCCGGCGTCCTTGCGGCGGGCAACCCGGCGCGGATTGTGCGTGAACTTTAAATGCGCAAGAGACGGCGGGTTCAGCGCGTCTGAGTTGTGACAGAATGTTCAAATACGGTAGAGTCTGCCGTATTGCTTCGATGGATATGTAAGAAAGGTAAGGAAGATCATGGCTGTGACACGTGCCAAGAAACCTGCAAATACCAAGCCTTCTGCCGGCAAGATCAATATCGGGCTGACCGCCGCTGCACGGCAGGCAGAGGTTGATCTGCTGAACGCGCGCCTGAGCGACCTGGTGGTGCTGTACTTCAAGACGCGCAAGTATCACTGGAATGTGACCGGGATGCACTTCGCCGAACTCCATGAGCTTTTTGAGGAGCAGTATGACCAGATCGCCGAGGCGATGGACGAAGTTGCCGAGCGTGCGCGCCAGCTCGGCGGGATTGCGGCCGGCACGCTGGCGGAATTCCTCAAGCTGGCGTCGCTCAAAGAGCAGCCCGGCGTCAATCCGTCTTCCGAGCAGATGATCCGCGATCTGCTGGACGATCATGAGGCGATCATTCGCCAGCTTCGCGCAGACGTGGATCTGACGGCGGAGACCTACAAGGATGCGGGCACGAGTGACTTCCTGACGGGTCTGATGGAAGCGCACGAGAAGATGGCGTGGATGCTGCGCGCGCACCTCGAATAGCGTAACAGTCATCCCTCATAAAATAAGGGTAGGGGCGGCGGACGCGGATTTATGCCGCCGCCCTGTGCTGAAAACTTCGCAAACTTCTATCCACTGGAAGACACCGTATGCCGTTTATCGTCATTTTCATCTTTGGCGCAGTTGTGATCGGCGCGGGCGCGATGCTGGCGCCGGCCTGGAATACCCGTGAGCCGCGCATCGGACTGAACGCGGCGCTGGCGCTCGGTCTGGTGATCGGGGGCGCGCTGTTCTGGGCCTTTCTCTTTGGGTGGGATACGCTGGTCGTCGATTATCTGCTGTTTGCGCTCGTCACCAGCATCTTTCTGTTCGGGACGCTCTCTTACGGGCAGAAGCGGGCAGAAGAACGCGGTGGAGAGCTTCTCGACCGCGATCAGGGCTGGCCCGGTCCGCGCGATCTGTTGTTCTTTCTGTTCGTGGCGCTGCTGGCGATTTTGCCGGCGCTGGTGCTGCCCGTGCCGCTGGATACGGATGCGCAGGGCTTTGGCTATCTGGCGCTGACAGCGCGGCTGGGCGGAGGCTTCAGCACGCTTGCTCCCTTCCACCCGGAGATCACTTATCTCTATTCCCCCGGTTTCACGGCGCTGATCGCCTATCTGAGCCAGCAGCTCAACCAGCCTGCGCATGCGGTACAGCTTGGTGTCTCGGCTGTGCTGGTCATCGTTCTGGTGCTTTTGGCTTACGATTTCGGCGCTGAGTGGCGCGACAAGCGGCTTGGGCGCGCCATGGCGCTCTGCATGCTGATCGGCACGGGCATGCTGACGGCTTACATGGACTCGCACTACACGACGCTGCTGGCGCTGTGCTTTGCCTTTGCCTATCTGATCTACATCCTGCGCTTCATCCGTGACCGCGGCCTGCCGGACGCCATCGCCGCCGGTCTGATGCTTGGCGCAACCGCTATCTCTCATCCCGATACGACGATCATCCTGGGTTTGGGACTGGCTCCATTCATGCTCACGATGTGGCTTGGGAAGCCGCGCCCCACCATTCGCGTCTGGCTGGTGCTGCTGGTGAGCGTGCCGTTCATCGGCGTGCTGGCGATCTCGCCGTGGCTGGCGGGCATCCGCGATCTGCTCGGCTCGGATATCGCATCTCCTTTCGAACGTAATCCGAATTACTGGCAGGTGATGATCCTGTATCACGGCATCTTCATCGTGCCGCTGGCGGCGCTCGGCGCGTTCATCGGGCTGCGCCGCCGTGATCTGCCTGCTATCCTCAGCGTAGGCTGGCTGATCATGGCGCTCGATTTTTCGACAACGGGCATTGCCGAACGTGTGCTGGGAGGGCTGCTTGAACCCGTCCTGCGCTACGATTATCCATTCAGCATCGCCTGGCACGCGCCGATCATCCCCTATGCCATTCTGGGCGGGATCGCGCTGGTGTGGCTGTGGGATCGTTTTGCCCGCGTGCGCTATGGCGCGCTTCTGCATAAAGCGGCTCCCTTCGCCATGGCCGTTGGCGCGGTGGCTGTGCTGTTTGCGGCGGCATTCCCCGATCAGATTCTGGCGCTCAGCAAGGGAAGAGTGGGCTTTTACGGCGCTTTTTCGTCGTGGGCGGATGTTCGCGCGATGGAATGGCTGCGCGAGAATACACCGCCGAATGCACGTATTCTGAATCATCCCGGCCCTCATGAGGCGGACTGGGTTCCCGTCATTGCCGAGCGTGACGCCATCTTTTACCGTCCGCAGCCTTTTTTCAGCGGC
>SZPD01000438.1 GCA_030263515.1 Anaerolineae bacterium CFX9
TGAGCTTCGATCTCAGCGCAGGGCATGTCGGCACGGTATCCCTCGGTCATCCAGTATTTTTCGGCGTGGGGGCATACGTCACTGCGTTAGCTGCCCCCAGCCTGGGGCTGGATTTCCTGGGTGCGGCGCTGCTTTCAGCCGTGACAATGGGGCTGCTGGCGCTCGTTTCGGGCATCGCCTTTTTCCGCATCTCCGAAGTCTCATTCGCCATCGGCACGCTCGGCGCGCTGATCATCTCGCAGCTCATCGCCAACAATGCCTTCGATCTCACGGGCGGCCCGATGTGCGTGCAGGGGGTGGCGCGGCCAGTCATTCAACTGCCGAGCCAGCCGCCGATCATGATCACCGAGCCGACGCAGTATTACTATCTGCTGCTGCCGCTGCTCTTTCTGAGCGTTCTGCTCTACTGGCGGCTGACGCACTCGCGCATCGGGCGGGCGTTCAACGCCGTGCGACAGGACGAAGTGCGCGCCCTGGCAATGGGCATCTACCCCATGCGCTACAAGCTGCTGGCCTTCGCTGTCGGCGGGGCGATGATCGGCGCACTCGGTTCGTTTCAGGCACAGTACATCACGGTCGTCTGCCCGTCTGAACTGGCGATCAGCTATACGCTCAACCTGCTGATCATCGTCTTCGTTGGCGGGTCGGGCAGCATGAGCGGCGTCATCCTGGGCGCGATCCTGTTCACGGTGCTGCCGCGCATTCTGGAGACTTCTATCCGCGTCTCGCCCGCCCACCAGCAGCTCATCTACGGCATCATCCTGCTGGTGGTCATCCGCTTCCTGCCTGAAGGGCTGGTAAGCCTGATCGAGCGGCTGACGCAGCGGATTCGCAGCGGTGAAAGTGAGGCGCGCCGTGCAGGCTAATCTCACACCAGCGCCGCTGCTCGAAGTCGAAAATGTCAGCAAGAACTTTCTGGGCGTCAGGGCGCTTCAGGAAGTCTCGTTTACGATCCCGCGCGGCAGCCTCATCAGCCTGATCGGTCCCAACGGCTCTGGCAAGACGACGATGTTCAACTGCATCAGCGGCTTTCTGAAGCTGGATGGCGGGCGCGTGCGCTTCAAAGGCGAAGATATCAGCAATATGCGCCCCGACAAGGTGGCGCTGCGCGGGCTGCGGCGGACGTTCCAGGACGTGCGTACCTTCAATGAAATGACGGTGCTCGAAAATCTGATGACTGCCTTGCAGCAGCATCAGGAAGAAAATCTGGTGGCGCGGCTGATCGGCACACGACAGATACAGCAGTATGAAGAAGAAGGTCTCGACCGCGCTCACAAACTGCTGGAGATGGTCGATCTGACACGGCTGCGCCACCTCAAGGCGCGGCATCTCTCATACGGTCAGCGCAAACTGCTCGAATTTGTCACCGCGCTGATGCCCGATCCCGATCTGATCATGCTCGATGAGCCGGCAGCAGGTGTCAGCGGCGAGATGGTCGATCGCATGAAGCGCTACATCATGATGCAGCACGAACAGGGCAAGACGGTGCTGGTCGTCGAACACAATATGCGCGTGGTGATGGATATTTCCGAGCATATCATCGTCCTCGATTACGGCAGGAAGATCGCCGAAGGGACGCCGCGCGAAGTGCAGGATAATCCACTGGTGCGGGAGGCTTACTTTGGGCACTAACCAGCAGATCCTCGCGCTGCAGCATCTCTACGCCGGTTATGGCGAAATTGAAGTACTGCGCGATGTCTCGCTCACCGTACAGCCCGGCCAGATCGTGACGATCATCGGCGCGAACGGCGCGGGCAAGACAACGCTTTTACGCACGATCTTCGGACTCGTGAAACCGAGCGCCGGGCAGGTCTTCTTCGACGGCGCGGATATTACCGGCGCGAAGCCGATCCAACTACTCAAAAGCGGCATCTCGTATGTTCCGGGAGGGCGCTCCAACTTCCCGCTGATGACTGTGCAGGAAAATCTGGAGATGGGGGCGTTCATCCGTTCTGACCAGCGCGGTGTTCAGGCGGATATCGATGCCCTGTGCGAGCGTTTTACCATTTTACGAGAGAAGCGCCATACGAAAGTGGGCAACCTCAGCGGTGGCCAGCAGCAGATGGTCGAATTCGCCATCGCGCTCATGCTCAAGCCCCGCCTGATGCTGATCGACGAACCGACGATCGGCCTCGCGCCGATCCTGGTCGATGAGGTCTTCCGCGTCATCCAGGAAATTCACGCGGCGGGGACGACGGTCGTGCTGGTGGAGCAGAACGCCCGCCGCGCGCTGGAGATCAGCGATTACGGCTTTGTGCTCGAACTGGGAACCGTGCGCTATCAGGGAGATGCCGAGACCCTCAAAAGTTCCGAAGAGGTTTACAACGCTTATCTGGGCGAACGCTGACCTGTTTTCCCTGGGGAGAGCGGGGGACGTTCGCTGTATGGATGAAAATTTTTTCAGGGAGTTTGGAAGCATGCTGGTCAATGTGGAACGCCTGCGCGCAAGGATGTCTGCCGAAGGGCTGGACGCCCTCATCGGCACGACGATTGAAAACGTCCATTACTTCAGCGGGATATGGAGCACGTCGCTGCAAATGTTCCCGCGCGAAGGGCAGTGCTACGCGGTGGTCACCATTGACCGCCCTGCCGAACCGGTGATGGTCACGCCGACGATCGAGGTTGATCAGGTGCTGGACGGTTTTGACACGATCCGCGATACGGTCATCTTCGGCACGTTTTATCGGGAACCCCCCGTCAATGGGGTGCTGACGGAAGAAGAACTGCGCCTGAGCCGCATGTCCGACCTGAGCAAGGCATTTCCCGGCGCGGTTGAGGCGCTGGTTGCAGCGCTCAAACAGCTTGGGCTGGCGGATAAGAAAATCGGTGTCGATGAACTTGGGCTGAAGCCCGGCTTTCTGGAACGGCTCAGCCAGGAACTTCCGCTGGCGACATTTGTGCCCGCAACCGAGCTTCTGCGCTGGGTGCGCCGCGTGAAAACCCCTGAAGAGATCGCCAGTGCCGAAATTCACCCAGATCCGCTTCGGGCGCAACGCCATCGGCGGGCAGGTCCTGCCGAGCCGTACACCGCTCCAGAAGGGCGACCTGATCTGGTTCGATGTCGGCTGCACTTACAAAGGGTACTGGTCGGATCTGGCGCGCAACTACAGCCTCGGCGAGACGAGCACCCGCGCGCAGACGCTCTACCGCGCCATGCTTGCCGGCGAGCAGGCAGCTATCGAAGGGACGCGCCCCGGCATGACCGGCGGGGAACTGTTCAACCTGACGCTGGAAGCGACACGGGCAGCGGGCGCGCCGCATTACCGCCGCCATCACCTGGGGCATGGGATCGGCGCGGAAGTCTATGAGCAGGCGCTGATCGCGCCGAACAACAGCGAGATCATCGAAGAAGGCGCGGTGGTCAATATCGAGACACCCTACTACGAGTTCGGACTGGGAGCGCTGCATGTTGAAGACCCGTATGTCGTGCGCGCTTCCGGCAATGAGCTGCTGACCAGCTTCAGCCGCGATCTGATCGTGCTGCCGGAACGGTGAGATGAACGAGTCCGATGAATGACTGGGGACGAGGAATGACTATCCGGTTGGGAGCAGGTTTTTTCTGGACGGAAGAACCGTTCGGCGAATTTGCCAGCCTGATCGAGGAAGCCGAGCAGCTTGGCTACGATACGCTGTGGCTGGCCAATGAGAAGTTCTTTCACGATATGTACGTCATGGCGACGGTAGCCGCCGAACGGACGCGCCGCGCCAAAATCGGCACATTTGTCGCCGATCCGTATACCCACCACCCTGCGCTGACGGCGATGGGCATCGCCTCACTCGATGAGGTTTCGGACGGGCGCGCCATCCTGTGCATGGGCGCAGGCGGCACAGGCTTCCCGCCGATGGGCATCCAGCGCATCAAGCCCGCGAAAGCGATCAAGGAAGCCATCCTGCTGATCCGCAAACTGCTGGCTGGCGAAACAGTCAATTTCGAGGGAGAGATCATCCAGTTCAGAAACGGGCGGCTGAATTTCAGGGCGCGCCCGGATATCCCTATCATCGTCGCTTCACGGGGTGATCTGGTGCTGCAAGTGGGGGGCGAGGTCGCCGACGGCGTGATGATCGCCACCTATGCCGAGCCGGTGGGGCTGGGGCATGCGCTGAACATGGTCGAAAAGGGCGCACAGCGCGCCGGTCGCAGGCTAAGCGATCTGCGCATCATTTCGCGGGTGGATGCCTGTATCCATAGAGATCGCCGGGCGGCTATCGAAGCAGTCAAGCCGATGGTCGGCGTGTTTCTTTGGACGAGCTACCCCGACCGGACATTCGTCGAACGGGTCGGGCTGCAAGTGCCGGATGAACTGGAGCGCATCATCGCCAAGCGCGATTACAACCTGATGAAAGAAAACACACATCTTGTCCCC
>SZPD01000439.1 GCA_030263515.1 Anaerolineae bacterium CFX9
GGTGAGCGATACCGGCATCGGCATCGCGCCGGAAGATCTGCCGCACATCTTCCAGCCGTTTTACCGCGTGGTGAGCGAGGTTGAAGGGACTGGGCTGGGGCTGAGCATCGCGCGCGAGATCGCCGAGTCTCATGGCGGCAGCATCGAAGTCGAGAGCCATATTGGAAAGGGAAGCTGCTTCTCGCTGATTCTGCCGATCAGCGTCAGCTTCGTCACCCCTTCGACTTCAGGAAACTGAGTCGTCGATTTCCGGCGCTTCCGGCCGGTAGCTGGCGGCGTTGGCGCGGTAGGTGGTCTGGTCGATGAAGAAGACCGCCATCTCGGTGTTGAAGAAGCGCTGCTGAATTCCCAGAAACGCCATCCCCGCCTTGGTCATCACGCGGCGCGACGCTTCATTCTCAGGATATGCCACCCCCCAAAGCTGCTGCAGCGCCGCGGTCTCGAAGGCATAACGGATGCTGGCACGAACCGCTTCTGTTGCGTAGCCGCGCCCCCAGAAGCGCTTGCCGAGCGCATAGGCGATCTCGCAGTCCTGCGAGCCTTCGATCATGTTCAGCCCTGCCTGTCCTATGAAGTCGCCTGTGGCCCGTTCTGTCACTGCCCAGATGCCGAAGCCGTGATCCTGCCAGTGATTCAGGATGTAATCGATGCGCGCCGGCACTTCTTCCAGCTTGCGCGGGGCGCGCCCCACAAGGGTGCGCATCACTTCTGCATCCCCCTGGATTTCGCGATGATAGGCTTCCAGATCGCCATGCGTGAAGCCGCGCAGGATCAGGCGTTTGGTGATGAGGGTCGGGATGATCATGAGCTTACGACGCCGCTGCGACTTCGTTCAGATACCACGCGATCGTTTTCGACAGCCCTTCGCGGAATGAGGTCTTCGATGTCCAGCCGAATTCGTTCTGTGCGCGGGTGGTATCGAGCTTGCGACGCGGCTGTCCGTCCGGTTTGGAGGAATCCCAGACGATTTCGCCGTCAAAGCCGACCAGTTCAGCGATCAGATGCGTCAGATCGCGGATGCTGATCTCATCGCCTGATCCCAGGTTGACCGGATCAGGCTTGTTGTAATGTTCCGTCGCCATCAGGATGCCTTCTGCCGCATCCTCAACGTACAGGAATTCGCGGGTGGGCGAACCCGTGCCCCAGGCGACGATCTGCTTCTCGCCGCGCTGCCGGGCTTCCACGAATTTGCGGATCAGCGCCGGGATGACGTGCGAACTGGCCGGGTCGAAGTTATCCTCCGCGCCGTAGAGGTTGGTTGGCAGCAGGTAGATGGCGTTGAAATTATACTGCTGGCGGTATGCCTGCCCCTGAACGAGCAGCATTTTCTTCGCCAGCCCATAGGGCGCGTTGGTCTCTTCAGGATAACCATCCCAGAGCGATTCTTCCCTGAAAGGCGTGGGCGTGAACTTGGGATAGGCGCAGACAGTGCCGACAGTGACGAACTTCTTGACGCCCGCCTGCCACGCCTGATGCATCAGGTGCGTTCCCATGACCAGATTGTCGTAGAAAAATTCTGCCGGGCGTTCCCGATTCGCGCCAATGCCGCCGACGACCGCCGCCATATGGATGATCACATCCGGGCGGGTATCGTTGAGCAGATCGGTGACGGCCGCCGCTTCCCGTAGATCATAGTCGGCGCTGCGCGGGACGAAGACGTACTGTGCGCCGCGCGCTTCCAGCGCCCTGACGACGTGCCGTCCCAGAAAGCCAGCGCCGCCGGTGACGACAATTCGCTGAGACCAGAAATCCATACCTTGTGCCTCCAGAGTCCCCGGCGCACACACAAACTGCGCGCGGAGGGCATATATTCTGACAGTGTAAACCGTTTTGCGAACCTGGATCAAGCGCAGCCTACGGTCGCGCCTGCCATGTGCCGCCTTCCTGCACGATGCGCGGCGCAAAGGGCCAGCTCGCCAGCGTGAAAGCCGCCCGCAGCGGCAGCGCGATGATCCGGGCAGCCTGCGGCAGGCGGATGCCCGCTTCTGCGTAATAGCGATCGAGCTGCGCCGTTTTCTGCGCCGGGTGGCTGCGATAGGCAGCCAGGACACGATCAACGGTGTACAGATCGGCGTGCTGCGCCATCTTTCGCCAGAGGGCGTAATCCATCGTCCAGTGAAGGTGGGTATCGATCTGCCCGCCTGCGCGTTCCCACAGGCTGCGCCGCCAGAACGTGCCTTCCTGGCGGATGAAACCGAGCGCCCGCCCGTGATACCACCCCTGCTGGATCAGACGCCGGAAGCGCCCCGTTTTTAACGGAAAAAGCCGCAGATGATCCTCAACATCGATGTTCGCTCCCAGCCCGGTCAGCCATTCTACCTGAGGAAACGCGGCGAAAATTTCTCCGACGGTCTGGAGCGCGCCGGGCAGCAGGATATCATCGCTGTTCAGCCAGGTCATGATCTCGCCTGTGGATCGCTGAAACCCCTTGTTCAGCGCATCGCTTTGCCCGGCGTCCGGCTCGCTGACCCACCACGCGATCCGGTCATCAAAGGCGCGAATGATATCAACGCTGCCATCCGTCGAGCCGCCGTCGATCACGATATGTTCAGTCTGCGGGTAGTTCTGCGCGTGGATCGAGATGAGCGTGCTTTCAATGTAAGCCGCCTGATTATAGGACGGGGTGACGATCGTGATTCGGGGCAGCAAGCCTCAGCCCTTCTGCGTGATGATTGCGACGCGCATCACTATAGCGGCAGAGCGCACTTCTCGAAAAGGGCTGTTTTTACGGCAAAAAAGGCGGCCATCCGGTGACCGCCTTCCTGAGTACGTTGTATCACGCTGTGTTGTCTGGTGTCTGAAGCTGTATTCTGTCGATCAGCCGCCCTTGAACCATGCCCGCCAAAAGCCCACCGCCGAAAATGCCGACAAAGTAGGGCAGCACGTAGCTCATCTCGCCAGCGATCAGCGCCGGACCCAGCGTGCGC
>SZPD01000440.1 GCA_030263515.1 Anaerolineae bacterium CFX9
GGCATGGACGCGGCGAATGCCAGCCATTACGACGGCGCAACCAGCCTTGCCGAAGCCGTCACGGTGGCGCTGGAAGTCTCACGGCGCAAGCGCACCAAAATCGTCCTGAGCGGCAATCTCCACCCGATGTACCGGCAGGTAGTGCGCACCTACCATCAGGGCAGCCGAATCACGCTGCACGAGGATGCGCGCACGAGCGAAGATCTGCTGGCTCAGATCGATGATCAGACGGCCATGGTTGCGGTCGGCTATCCCAACTATTTCGGCAGGATCGAGGATGTCGCTGCCATCGCCGCAAAGGCGCGCAGCGCCGGCGCGCTGATGGTCGTCGTCGCCAACCCGATGGCGCTGGCGCTGTTCAAAAGCCCCGGCACACTGGGCGCAGATATCGTCGTTGGCGAGGGACAGCCGCTCGGCATCCCGCTGAGCTTTGGAGGGCCCTATCTCGGCTATTTTGCCTGCCGTGAGGAATACGTTCGCAAGATCGCGGGGCGGATCGTCGGAGAGACTGTTGACGCCGACGGGAAGCGTGCCTACGTGATGACGCTGCGCCCGCGTGAACAGGATATCCGCCGAGACAAAGCCACCAGCAATATCTGCACCAATCAGGGGCTGATGGCGCTGGCGGCGACGGTGTATCTCTCGCTGATGGGCAAATCAGGACTGCGCAAGGCGGCGGAACTCTGTTATCACAAGGCGCATTATGCAGCAAGCCAGATCAACGCGCTGCCCGGCTACAGTGTCGAGATGGAAGGCACGTTCTTCAACGAATTTGTCGTGAAATGTCCGCGTCCCGTCAGCGAGATCAATCAGGCATTGATCGAGGAAGGCATCATCGGTGGCGTTGACCTGGGCGCAGAGGACCCGTCCATGAAGGATCACATGCTGATCGCCGTCACCGAGATGAACCGCAGGGAAGAAATCGACACGCTGGTGCGCGTGTTCGAGACGGTCGCGGAAGCCCGCGAGCGCGTGCAGGAGTAACAGCGATGACTGAACCTCTCATCTACGACATCAGCGTATCCGGGCGCGAAGGCGTCCGCCTGCCCGCGCTCGACGTACCGGAAACGTCCCTGCCCAAAGACATGCTGCGCAGCGATCTCGATCTGCCGGAAGTCAGCGAGCTTCAGGTGATCCGTCATTTCGTCAACCTGAGCCACCAGAATTTCGCCATCGACACGGGCTTCTATCCGCTCGGTTCGTGCACGATGAAGTACAACCCGAAGGTGAATGAAGATGTGGCGCGCCTGCCCGGCTTTGCGCATCTGCATCCGCTGACCGACGAAGAAGGCGCACAGGGCGCGCTGGCGCTGATGCACACGCTCCAGGAATGGCTGGCGGAGATCAGCGGTTTCGCCGGCAGCAGCCTGGTCCCGGCGGCCGGCGCTCAGGGCGAGTTCGCCGGCATCCTGATGATCCGCGCCTATCATCACAGCCGGGGCGACGAAAAGCGCGTCAAAATCCTTGTGCCAGACAGCGCCCACGGCACGAACCCGGCGACGGCTTCGATGGCGGGTTTGCAGGTGATCGAGCTGCCGAGCGACGAACACGGCAACGTCGATCTCGAAAAGCTGCGCGCCATCTGCACAGGGCCGGATGCCGACACGATCGCCGGCATGATGATCACCGTGCCGAGCACACTCGGACTGTTCGACAGCAACATCCTTGAAATCATTAAACTGGTGCACGACTGCGGCGGTCTGATGTACATGGACGGCGCAAACATGAACTCGCTGCTGGGCATGGTCAAGCCCGGCGCGCTCGGTTTCGATGTCATGCACTATAACCTGCACAAGACGTTCTCCACCCCGCACGGCGGGGGCGGCCCCGGCTGCGGCGCAATCGGCGTGGCAGAGCGTCTGCTGCCGTTCATGCCGGGCCCGATCGTCGAAATTGTCGAGGAAGCCGACGCCAGCGATCCAGACAGCGCGCCGCGCTATGGGCTGGTGATGCCGGAAAAGAGCATCGGACGGCTGAAAGCCTTCCACGGCAACTTCGGGATGCACGTCCGCGCCTATGCCTACATTCGCACCTACGGCGCGGAAGGGCTGCGCGATGTCTCTCGCTACGCCGTGCTGAACGCCAATTACATCCGCGTCAAACTCCAGAATCACTACAGGATTCCGTACAACCGCTACTGCGGTCATGAGTTCGTGCTGGAGGGACATTTTGAGGATGTCCCGGATGTCCATGCGCTCGATATTTCCAAGCGGCTGATGGATTACGGCTTCCACCCGCCGACCAATTATTTCCCGCTGATCGTGCCGGAAGCGCTGCTGATCGAGCCAACCGAAACGGAAGATAAGGCCACGCTGGATGCGTTCATCGACGCGATGAAGAATATCGCCGATGACGCCCGCCGTGACCCGAAACTGCTCAAGGATGCGCCGCACACACAGCCCGTCAAACGGCTGGACGAGGTGCGCGCCGCCAAGCAGCTTGTGCTCTGCTGCCGCCCGGTTCACGAATAACCTTCCGGCAGATCAAAGCCGAAAAACAACAGCCCCGTTCAGATCGAGCGGGGCTGTTGTTGTTTTCTCATCCGGCGTCGCGTTCGAGGATCAGGACGCGGGCGCGTACCAATTCAGACGGCGTTTGCGCCAGCGCGAGATAGGCGCGGTAGGTTTCGAGCGCCTGTGCGCGCTCATCCATGTCGTAGTACACATCCCCTAACTGCATCAGCAGAGGCTGATTTTCAGGTTCAACCTCCAGCCCACGCTCAAGATAACGGATAGCCAGTTCAGGCTGTTCGCTGATGCTGGCGTAACGGGCTGCCTGGGCATACAGCTCGGTATTGGCAGCGTCCAGCCCGATAGCGCGATCGAGATCGGTCAGCGCGCTGCGCCAGTCCTCAATTGTGCTGAACAGGAAGGCTCGGCGGGCAAGCAGAAGCG
>SZPD01000441.1 GCA_030263515.1 Anaerolineae bacterium CFX9
GTTTCAATGCGCCTCAGCGCTTTTCCCTCATCTGAACTGTCGTTCACCCTACCCCAATATTGTACCGCAAAAATCCAGGATACGCCAATTTTGATACGGACTTTTTGTATTTGCGGGCTGATTGGTTTTGCTCACAAAAACGGTGATGGTCGAACGCTTTTCGAGCAGTTTGAGCCTCATTTTTACCTCGTGAATCGCGCTGGATTGGCGCGTATCGGCATCAAAGCGCATTTTGCGGGCTGGATGTGATTTTTCCGTGAGAAAATGGGCACGAATTGCTCTGCTATACTGTGAAAAAAGCGGATTTTAGGACGTTGGATATGGTGACGATTCTGGCGAACCGCGCCTGGTATGATTTGCGCTCCACCGCGCACGCGCATGGTCTGCCCTTTCACACCAGGCACACCAAAGCCCAGGTTTGTGACCGGCTCTATCACAGTTTGATTCAGGAAGGCGTACTGCGGCGGCGCTTCAAGCAGTTCTCAGAGAATGAGCGCAGTGCTTTGACCGCGCTTCAGGCTGCCGGAGGAACACTGCCGCTGCACCGCTTCCAGACAGCCTATGGCGCGATTCGCATCTACCGTCCCTGGCGCGACGACGGCACGCCCAAGCAGCCCTGGAAAAAACCGCAGTCGGTTGCCGAAAAGTTGTGGCACTTCGGGTTCATCGAAATCATTAAAGGCAAACCCAATCAGGTCACGCTGCCGGATGAAGTGCTGGCGCTGCTGCCGCCTCTGCCGCGAATTGAACCAATTGAAAAGTCCCCTCTCCCTGCAATGGGGAGGGGATTTAGGGGTGGGGATTGTCAAACCCTGTGTATCGACCTGGCACTGCTGCTCGGCGCGCTGCTGTATCATGACGTGCGTCCGCTGCATGGACGCTGGCTGCCGCCTTCTGCGCTCCGTTCGATCAATACCCGCCTGCGAATACCGGAAAACCTCGAAGGGGTACGCAGCGAACTGCGAACCGGGCGGCTGCGTTTTCTGCATTATCTGGCGGAAGCCGCCGGACTGGTCGCGGTACAGGCCGGGGTTCTCAAGCCGACAGTTCAAGCCTGGCGCTGGCTCGATCTGCCGCCGGACGAACGCTGGCTGGCGCTGCGGGATGCGGTGAGCGCCGACCTGAAGACGCGCAATCGGCTGTGGGATCGCTATCGCTTGCCATCGGTAGATGTTCAAACATGGCAAATACTGGTCGATCACTTGCAGCAGCTTCCACCGGGCTGTACCTACACACGAGAAAGCCTCATCAGAATAATGCAGTCTCACCTGCCCGGAAGCGACCTCAGCGCACTCATTCCGCCGCTGCTCGACGAACCGCTGACCTGGTTGGGAAGCGTCAACGTGGAAAGCGACATATTCATTGTGCTGCCACGCTCATTTTCTGAGCCTCAGAACGCGCAGCTTGTGCAGCGTGAGGATGCTATTGATGTCGTTCTGTCCGATGCGCCGCGCCTGCATCCACTGGTCATGGGCTGTGCCTGGGCCGAAGTTCAGGATAACCGGCTGCCTATCGATGCAGCTGCGATCCGGCGGGCGCTGGAAACTGGAAGTGATGCGCTTCAATTCGCTTCGGTGCTGGCGGAACTCATTGATGAACCGCTGCCAGCGGCGGTGATCGAGCAAATCCAACGCTGGTCACGAGAAGCCGCAGCGCTCACCCTGCGTCAGGTAACGCTGCTCACGGCGCGGGATGCCGATACACTGGCCGAAATCCGTTCTGACTGGCGGCTGCGTCCGCTGCTGGGTGAACCGCTGTCGCCGCACCATGGGGTTGTCCCAACGGGACGCGCTGAAGACCTGCTCGCCAAACTGGAACGGCGCGGCTGTCCGGTGACGAGCCACCTGAAACCGTCCCCATCCCCTGACGGCAGCGCCCTTTCGCCGGAGATGGCAGCATACCTGTGGCTGGCCGTCCGCGTCTATCAGAAATTGGGCGCGTTCGTCTCGCAGGACATCCCCATCCCGGGCGCAGCGCGGGAATGGCTCATGCAGCAGCTTCCAATGGGCAGCGCGGATTCGCTGGAACGTGAAAGCAATCTCCTGATTGACCGGTTTTCGCAGATGATTCGCGGCGAACCGACATCCCCATCCATCATCCAGCAGGAGGATCCCATCGCTGTCAGAGCTGCGGTACAATCTGCCTATGAGCGGCGTGGGGCGCTGACCATCGAATACTTCAGCCCGGCACGCGGGGAAAAGACCGTCCGCACCATCGAGCCGGTCATGCTCTATGAACGGAATGGCGCTGAGTATGTGGAGGCATGGTGTCGGTTGGACGACGATACCCGCACCTTCCGCCTGGATCGCATTGTGAGCGTAATAGCAGATGGAGAAAACACTGGACACCATCATCCTGGATGACGACCTCGGTGGGCAGTTGGAGCGGCGGCGTTTCATTGCGCTTACGCAGCAAATGCACGAACATATCGTGCCGCTGGCAGCGCAGATCGAACGCTCCGACTCGACACAGACGCTGGCTCTCCTCGATGATCAGCTTCCGAACGTTGGCGGATTATTTGATGCGGCGCTGCGGCTGCCTCAACCGCCATTTCAATCACTGTGCGACCTGCTCAAGCAGTTGAACAAATACCTCAACACACGCGGGCTGTACCGTGAGCAGGTGGAATGGGCACAGAGCTTGCTGTCCTATTTCCTTGAACATGAAGGGGAAACGGGCGAAAAGATTGACCTGGTGATCCTGAACACCATTGCCTCTGCCTTCAACGCGCTCGGCAAGGAAGAAAGCGCTCTAAGCCAATAGTCGAAGGAAATCCACGAACGAGTTAGACTTGTCGGGCATGAGCCGACGAGTCAACTTCACCCTCAGTGACGAGCAGCTTGCCACCA
>SZPD01000442.1 GCA_030263515.1 Anaerolineae bacterium CFX9
GTTCCGTAGCGGCGCAGATCGAGATACCAGCGGTAGGCTTCCTGCGAGATGCCGAGCGTGGCCACCTGTCTGCGGATCAGCTCGTAATCATAGATGCGTTCGCTGCCGCCTGTGATCTCGCCATAGCCCTCCGGAGCCAGCAGGTCAACGCTGCGGCAGACTTCGGGGCGACCGGCGACGGGCTGCATGTAAAACGCCTTGATCGCCGTTGGGTAGTGATAGACGAAAACCGGCTTGTCGAACATCTCGGCGATGGCGGTTTCGTGCGGGCTGCCGAAGTCTTCGCCCCACTCAATCCTGAGCAGTTCCTTCTGTTCGGGATCGGTCAGCGTCGCCCAGTGCTGCTTCAGCCGCTCAATGGCTTCATCATACGAGATGCGCACGAAAGGCGCGGTGATCGCTTCCAGACGGCTGATATCGCGCTCGATGATGTCCAGTTCGCTGCGATGCTTCTCCAGCACCTGTCCGACGACATGCGTGATCAGGCGTTCTTCGAGATCCATCAGGTCTTCCAGCGAGTAGAAGGCGGCTTCCGGCTCCAGCATCCAGAATTCCTGCAAGTGACGGCGCGTCTTCGATTTCTCGGCGCGGAACGTGGGACCGAAGGTATACACGCGCCCGAAGGCCGCCATATTGGCTTCGTTGTAGAGCTGGCCGGTCTGCGCCAGGAAGGCCGATTCCCCGTGATAGTCGATCTCGAACAAGGTTGTCGTATTTTCGCCGGCGGCGGGCGTCAGGATCGGCGTATCGACCAGCAGAAAGCCTTCATCATCAAGGAAATTGCGCAGGGCGCGCACGATCGTCGCGCGGATGCGCAGGATCGCCCACTGACGGCTGCTGCGCACCCACAGATGACGGTGATCCATCAGGAATTCTGTGCCATGTTCCTTCGGTGTGATCGGGTAGTCTTCGGTAAGCTGGATGATCTCGATGTCGCTGATGCCCAGCTCATAACCTGCGGGGATGCTCTTTTTTGCTTTTTCATTGGCGCGCACCGTCCCGGTCACGATCACGGATGATTCCTGCGTGACCTTGCTGGCATTTTCAAAGACGGCTTCAGGCAGTTCCGGCGCATAGGCGACGCCCTGGACGACGCCTGTGCCGTCGCGCAGCATGATGAAGCGCAGCTTACCTTTGTCGGTGCGGTCATAGACCCAGCCGCGGATGGTGACTTCCTGACCCACATAATTTGCGATATCGCTGATCGAGATGATCGTCGCCAAGATACGCCTCTTTTACCTGCCAAAACGCTAAATTCATGGCGGGATTATAGCAGAAATGCAAGGTGGGTGTGGTGGAAATTGGGTTTGGGGGATGTTCTGCGCGTCAGGTAGAATCTTCAAGTCTCGTTGAAACGGGACTGCTTGTGCCGATGAAATCTGTGAATAAAGATGGCTGAATCTTCAGAGCATGTGTATATGGGAGGCAGACTTTCCGGCTTTCTGGAGACCCGCCGACTGCGCCAGGCGGCAGGGTATATCCAGAGGGGCAGCCGTGTGCTGGATATTGCCTGTAATGAGGGACGGCTGCTGGAATTTCTGCCTGAAGATATTGTCTATCTTGGGATCGACATCAGCAAAACCGCTATAGAAACTGCCCGCTTGCGTTATCCCGATCAGCGATTCATGACAGCCGATTTGAGTGATGGATTCCCTGTAGGCTTTGATGAGCAGTTTGATGCCATCGTCATGCTTGCCTTTCTGGAACACATTCCACAGCCGGGTGAATTTCTTGGAAATGCTGCCCGCTTTCTGAGACCCGATGGCAAGATCATCATCACGACGCCAGCCCCGTGGGGAAGAACTATCCATGATGTGGGGGCGCGGCTTGGGTTGTTCAGCCGGGAAGCAGCAGAAGAACACCAGTCGTTTCTGGGGAAAACTGAACTTCGGCAGCTAGCGCAGGCAGCCGGTCTGCGCCTTGTTCACTACCAGCGATTCCTATACGGTTTCAACCAGATCGCGCTGCTTGCAAATGACAGAACAGAGGGGGTCAGCCTTTCCTGCTGATCTGAGAGGATGTGTTTTTTTCCAGAGCGCGCTTGCGTACCAGATAGAGCGTATCTTCATGCAGGCGGCGGTTGATCGAGATCAGCTCGCCCAGCAGACCGAACATCCCGATGATGAAGCTCAGCAGAATGGCGACCGCGCCGATCACGATCGACTGGAGATGCGCGCCCCGTTCCGCTTCGCCTTGCAGCATGATGATCAGATAACGCAGCCACAACGCCGAGCCGAACAGCAGAAACGGCAGGGCGATCCACAGAAACAGACGCAGCGGCTTGTAGATGGTATACAACTGAAGGATGCTGGCCGCCGAGCGCAGGACATAGCGCGGCGTGCTGCGGATCAGCCGCGAGTCGCGCAGTTTCTGGTTGACCGTTACGGGGATATGCGTAATCGAGAAGTTGTGCGCACCCGCCTGGATGATCGTCTCCAGCGTATACGTGTAGCGCGTGAAGATATTGATCCGCAGCGCCACCTCGCGAGACAGCGCACGGAAGCCGCTTGGCGCATCCGGCACATCTGTTTCTGAAGCGGCGCGCACGACTGCGCTGCCCACGCGCTGGAGCAGCTTCTTGACGGGCGAGAAGTGCGGGATCTCATCGATCCGGCGCGCCCCGATCACCATATCTGCCCGGCCTTCAAGGATCGGGTGTACCAGATCGGGGATCGCCGCGCCGGGATACTGGTTATCTGCATCGGTATTGACGATCACGTCTGCGCCGCGTTCCAGGCAGGTGTTCAGCCCGGTCTGGAAGGCGGCTGCCAGCCCTTTGTTGACCTTGTGCCGCACAATGTGATCGACGCCGTGTGCTCTGGCAACCTCGGCGGTGCGGTC
>SZPD01000443.1 GCA_030263515.1 Anaerolineae bacterium CFX9
CGACAAGCTGGATATGCCGCCTTCCACAGCGACCATGCACATCAATCTGCTGGAAAAGGCAGGTCTGATCCGCACCGAGCTTAAGCCTGCCAGCCGGGGTCTGAAGAAGCTCTGTATTCGTGTATACGATCAGATCGCCATCACGCTTCCCACAGGTGAGCGCAGCACTGAAAATACCGTCGATATTTCCATGCCGATCGGCGCTTACGTGGATGCCAACGTCAGCCCGACCTGCGGTCTTGCCAGCGAAACGGCGATTATCGGCCATCTTGACGATCCGGCGACGTTTTACGATCCGGATCGCGTCCACGCCCAGTTATTGTGGTTCAGGCACGGGTATATCGAATATCGCTTCCCCAACCGCATTCCCGCCAATGCCATCCCGGAAAGCATCCAGATCAGCATGGAGATCGGTTCAGAAGCGCCGCTCCACAATGATGACTGGCCATCCGATGTGACGATGTGGATCAACGATATCGAGATCGGCACATGGACATCGCCGGGCGATTTTGGCGGCGAACGCGGTGCGCTCACGCCGGAATGGTGGGAAGAATGGAACTCGCAGTACGGCTTGCTGAAAGTCTGGAAAGTGGGAGACAGCGGCAGTTATGTCGACGGCGTGCGCATTTCCGATGTCACGCTGGCGCAGCTCCGTCTCGAACAGGCGCGCTTCATCTCGGTACGTCTCGGCGTGCTTGAGGATGCCCAGAACGTGGGGGGTATCAACATTTTCGGTCGCGCCTTTGGCAACTATCCGCAGGATATTCATCTGCGGATTCGTTATCGCACGCCGTAAAGGCTGGGCAGAGCAAGGAGGCTATTTGACGACGATCATCAGGAGGTTCATGCCGGCAGGGGTGCGCTGGCACGCACCCCTCAGTACCGCAGTTGTACCTGGGTTGAACAGGCACATACAGACAGACCATTTAGGAGGATAACATGAATAAGAACCTACGTCTTCTGGCGATTTTGATGCTTCTCAGCAGCCTGATGTTGGGCAGTTTTTCCGCCCTCGCGCAGGATGTCGTGACTCTTTCGTTCGTCGGCTGGGGCGGTCCTGAGGAGGGCGCTGTCTTCCAGTCGCTGGTTGATTCGTTCAATGCCAATAACAGCGATGTTCAGATCGATTACACGCAGATTCCGTCGGATTACGTCACCGCGCTCAACACGCTGATCGCGGGCGGCACACCGCCGGATATTGCCTATGTGCCTGACGGCGGGCCGTTCACCTCGCTGGTGACGCGCGGCGCGCTGGTCAACTTGCAGCCGCTGGTCGATGCGAGCGAAAACTTCGACCCGGATGGCGTCTGGCCGTCGGCGCTGGGGCGCTATATGTATGATGCCGAGACCAGAAGCTTCTGGACGGGCGATCTGTATGCGCTGCCCAAGGATATCGGGCCGACAGTGCTCTACATCAATGTCGATCTGTTTGAGGCGGCAGGGGTTCCGCTGCCGGATCCCGTCGTGCCGATGACGTGGGATCAACTGATCGAAGTGGGGACGGCGCTGACGTTCGATGCCAACGGGCTGAATCCGGATGACCCCGGTTTTGATGCCAATAACATCGTGCAGTGGGGCGTCGCCGATCTGTGGTTTGAAAATGTGGTGTATGGCAACGGCGGCCGCATCGTCAGCGAAGACGGGCGCACTTTCGTGGCGGCGGATGATCCGAACACGATCGAGGCGATCCAGTTCCTGAGCGATATCACGCACGTCTATAACATTCACCCGAACGCGCAGGCGACAGGCTCCATGTCTGTCGGTCAGATGTTTGAGACGGGCCGCCTTGCCATGACGACCAATGGACGCTGGGCGACGACCGGCTATCGCAATTCGCTCCAGTTTGAGTGGGATGTGCGCCCGAACATCGTCGGGCCCAGCGGCGAAGTGACCGCCTATGCCAACCAGGAAGACTGCTCTTTTGGCGGCTGGTCAGGCTCGGTCGGGCTGAGCATCATCGCCGGCTCGCAGGGTGAAGTTCACGCAGATCTCGCCTATCGCTTCATCGAATATCTCGCCGGGCCGGAAGGTCAGATCGAACAGGCCGCTCTCGGTTTCCAGATTCCCAATCAGGTCGAAATTGCCATGACGGATGCCTTCCTGCAGCCGGATCTGCCGCCCGCCAATGCTGAAGTTTTCCTGGAAGCCGCCCGCTGCCAAAGCCCCGGCCCGTGGACACAGACTCCGCTCTATGGGCAGTGGTTTGATGACAACTGGTGGAACGGCGTGTGGCCGGAAGTCGTGGTTGATGGTTCGGTGCTGGCAGAAGACGCGCTGGCAGAACGCCGTGACGCCTTCCAGCGCCGCCTTGATGAAGTCTGGGCGAGTCTGGGGTAATCCTCGCTGCAACCCTCAGCAGATGATGGGAGACGGGGCGAATGCCCTGTCTCCCGCGCTGCATTCCCCGCCAGATGTTCTGCCTGGAGTGATGATTATGGCAGCAGTGACACATACGCCGCCGGGTAAGTCTACCCTGGGGCGCAGCGAGGCTCGCTGGGGATACCTGTTCATCGCGGCTCCGCTGCTCGGCTTTCTGTTCTTCGCCGCTTTCCCGCTGTTGATGTCGCTTTTCCTGAGTTTCTCAAGCTATGACCTGGCGAACGCGCCGCGCTTTGTTGGCACTGACAACTGGAATCGTATTTTCAGCGTCACAGTTGCGCATGTTCCGTATATGACGGATGAAGCGACCGGTGAAATTCTCTATCGCTGCGGCAGGGAAACGGTCGTCGAGTCGCAGATTGGTGAGTTTGCCGGGCAGACCGACGCGCGCGGCACACCGATCACGTGTGCGCCGCGCACCGTTCCTGCCAGTCAGGCGCTGCCGGGTGGCTACGAAGTC
>SZPD01000020.1 GCA_030263515.1 Anaerolineae bacterium CFX9
GCCGCGTCCCCACGGCTCGTTGTTGAAACTGCCCCATTCTGCACTGATCACAGGCGAATGATAGCGATACTTGCGCGCGCCAACGATGCGCGGATGCTCGTTCAGTCCGAAGGCAATATCGGTTTTGAACGTCAGGCGTGTCCCTTCAAGGATGATTTTCGGACAGAGTTTCTTCCCCATGTCCGGCCTCCGGATGCGGCTTGTGGCTTCGATAGCGTGAACGGGAATGCAAGGCAGACCCGATTGTATAGACTCCGGCAGATGCCAGCAGTCCGATCGCCGGATAGACGAGCAGGTAGTAACGCTGCCACTCCAGCGGCGTGAGCGCGAGCGTGCTGATGAGGATGGCGGCGCTCCAGAACCCGATCAGCCAGCGGGCGGCTGCCGGCGCTGATCGGCTGCGCACCAGCGCGATGAAACCAGCAGCGGTGAGCGCGAGCATCGCTATCCCGCCGATCAGCGTGCCGCCAATGCTGATACCCGCCCACGGTGATGCCTCATATGCCGCGATCTCATCTCCGATCCACGCATCCCACCCGCTCACCTCAAAGTACTGCGGCGGGACGATGAACGCCTGCCGGAAGAAGCCATCGAGTGCCGCGCCGGCGTCCGAATAGCCGCCGAATGCCGCGGTTTGCCCCGCCAGCAGATCCGAGCGCCGCGTCAGCACTTCCGGGATACGGCCGAGTGGATCGCCCCACCATGCCGGGTTGAGCGCGTAGAAGACGATCATCAGCCCGACGCCAGCACCGATGAGGTGGATCAGCCCGTCCATCAGGCGGGTGCGTTCCCGGATGACCAGCCAGACGCCGCACCCGGCGAAGATCGCCATCACGCCAAAGATCGCGCTGTGTTTGGCTGCCAGCGCCAGCCCCGCGCTGATGCCCAGCAGCGCTGCCGCGGCGATCGACGCGCGCCGATCTCCTTTTGTCACAGCTCTCAGCCACCACACCCCGGCAAACAGCGCCAGCAGGCTGAACAGGATCAGCCCGCCTTCCATCATGGCGCGGCGTCCATTGAGCAGCAGGGCAGGGTTGAGCGTGTAATACACTGTCGCCATCATGGCAGCAGGTGTGCCGCTGATCCAGCGCCCCAGCGCGAAGATCACGACTGCCCCCAGCGCCAGCATCACGGCGGAAGGCAGGCGCGCCAGTTGCAGCAGCGCGTCTCCCGGCTTGTGGTTATTGGCCGTGTTATAGTCCCAGTCCGCGCCCCAATCCCACTGCTCGTTCAGATCGGCGCGGCTGAAGCCCGCCAGATGCCACATCAGACCGATCAGATTCTTGCTCACAGTGCCGTTGAGCAGGCGCAAATCCTGTTCCCATGCCGTCACATTCGCGCCATTGAAGCTGATTCGGCTCAGATCGCGTTCGATGAACAGATAGGCATAGTCGCGGCTCATCGTGATCTGGGTCGATTCATCCCCGTGAAAGGGGGCCAGGCTCGTCCCGGCAAGGATATAGAGGATGCAGATCAGCAGCAAAGCCGCTTGAAGCAGGCGTGAGCGGCTTTGCTTCTCAGGCAAGAGGGGCATCACGACAGGCTGATCAGCACCGCATTCTGTTCGACGCTCTGACCGACCTGAACATGAACACGGCTGATCACGCCTGCGCGGGGGGCTTTGAGTTCGTTCTGCATCTTCATCGACTCAAGAATGATGATCGTCTGCCCGGCAGAGACGCTCTCGCCCTCGGCAAAGGGCAGTGCCACGATCAGCCCCGGCATCGGCGACTTGATGCTGATCTCGCCGCTGTCCGTCACCTGGCCGCCACGCTGCATTGCCATGAGCTGAGCGCGTTCGTCAAGGACTTCGCCGGTGTACAGGTTGCCGCGCATCTGTACCTGGATGCCTTCTTCCCCCGGCTCGATCACCAGCTCATAACTCTGGTTCTCCATGATGACGCTGTACAGCGAGGGGCCCAGGGTCAGAAAATCGACCTGGCGCGGCTCGCCGTTCACCAGCAGCGAACCATCCTTCTGAATTTCGATCTCAAACGTCTGGTCGTTGATCTTCGTCACGTATTTCATCGGTGGATCCGTTCCCAGCGGCTGAGCCACTTCCAGTTACTGGTATCACGCTCGTTCCGTGTGACGACCTGCGTCGCAAGCTGGCGCTGACGATGCGTGAACAGAGTCGCCGCGATTGCTGCCGTCTCGATCGCCGTTTCATCGGGGCTGGTTTCGTAAGTCCCCATGTCGAAGCGTTCCTCGACGAATTTGGTGTCGATCTTGCCGGCGATGAAGCTGAAGCTCGACAGCAGATTTTCATGGAAGGGGATATTGTGCTTGACTCCCATGATCGTAAATTCCTGAAGCGCGCGGCGCATGCGCAGGATAGCTTCCGGGCGGTCGTCGCCCCATGCAATCAGTTTGGCGATCATGCTGTCATAGTACGGCGTGATCGCATAGCCGCTGTAGACACCGCTGTCTACGCGCACACCAGGACCCGACGGCGTGATCAGCGTGCTGATCGTGCCCACCGACGGCAGGAAGTTATTGTACGGATCTTCCGCATTGATCCGGCACTCGATCGCCCAGCCCTTCGGTTCGAGCAGGCTTTCGGTTACGCCCATACGCCGTCCGCGCGCGATGCGGATCTGTTCCTTGACGAGATCGACGCCGGAAACGAGTTCCGTCACCGGATGCTCAACCTGCAGGCGCGTATTCATCTCCATGAAGTAGAAATTCTTGTCTTTATCGACAAGGCATTCGATCGTGCCGGCGTTGACGTAACCGACCGCCTGCGCGGCGCGGATCGCCATTTCGCCCATCCGGCGGCGCAGTTCGATGTCGACAAACGGGCTGGGCGCTTCCTCAACCAGTTTCTGGTGACGCCGCTGGATGCTGCATTCGCGCTCGCCGAGGTGGATCGTATTGCCGTGCATATCCGCCAGCACCTGTATCTCGATGTGGCGCGCGCCTTCGATCATCTTCTCCACATACAGCGTGCCGTCTCCAAAGGCGCTCTCGGCTTCGCGGCGGGCCAGCTCAAGCGCGGCAGGCATGTCCTCAATGCGGTAAACGCCGCGCATCCCCTTGCCGCCGCCGCCCGCTGCCGCCTTGACCATCACCGGGAAGCCCATCTGCGCCGCCGCGCTGATGATGTCGTCATCGCGCATGCCCGGCTCTGTGCCGGGGATGACGGGCACGCCTGCACGCTTGACCGTCTCGCGGGCGGCCTGCTTATCTCCCATAGTCGCGATGGCGTTGGGCGGCGGCCCGATGAAGATCAGCCCTTCATCGCTGACGGCCTGCGCGAATTCCTCACGCTCGCTCAGGAAGCCGTAGCCCGGATGAATCGCATCCGCGCCGGTTTTCCTGGCGGCTTCAAGGATCTTCTCAATCCGCAGGTAGCTCTCGCGCGGAGGTGGGGGGCCGATGTGGACGGCTTCATCTGCATAGCGCACGTGCAGCGCAGCGCGATCTGCGTCGCTGTAGACGGCGACAGTCGCAATACCGAGATCGCGGCAGGCGCGGATCACGCGCACGGCGATCTCGCCGCGATTGGCGATCAGAATCTTGTTGATTTTAGTCTGTTGCGCTTCGGTCTGTGTTGCCATCGATCGCTTGCCTTCGCCTCACAGAGGAATATTGCCATGCTTTTTCGGCGGGTTGTTGTCACGCTTGTTCTGGAAGACTTCCAGCCCGTTGATCAGGCGCGCGCGGGTTTCACGCGGCTCGATCACATCATCCACATAACCGCGCTGCGCCGCGACATAAGGGTTGGCGAGCCGTTCGCGATATTCCGCCGCAAGTTTTGCCTTCATGGCAGCCGGATCTTCCGCGTCTTTCAGATCGCGGCGATAGATGATCTCGACCGCGCCTTCAGGCCCCATCACGGCGATTTCGGCCGTTGGCCAGGCGAGATTGAGATCCCCCCGGATATGCTTGCTGCTCATGACGCAGTATGCGCCCCCGTAGGCTTTGCGCGTCGTCACGGTGAGCTTGGGGACCGTCGCTTCGCAGTAGGCGTAGAGCAGCTTGGCTCCGCTGACGATGATACCGTTGTGTTCCTGATCGACGCCGGGCATATAACCGGGCACATCGACGAAGGTGACGATCGGGATGTTGAAGCAGTCGCAGAAGCGGATGAAGCGCGCCGCTTTTTCGCTGGCTTTGATATCCAGCACGCCCGCCAGCACCATCGGCTGATTGCCGACGATGCCGATGCTGTGGCCGCCGAGCCGCGCAAAGCCCACGACGATATTCGGCGCAAAATCGGCGTGAATTTCGTAGAAGATGCCGTCATCGACGATCCGATGGATGACATCCTTCATGTCATACGGTTTGTTCGGGCTGTCGGGAATGATCGTGTCCAGCTCAGCATCGGCGCGCAGTGGGTCATCGGTGCTGGGGATGAACGGCGCATCCTCCATGTTGTTCTGCGGCAGGTAGCTGAGCATTTCGCGCACCATCAGCAGGGTGGCCGTCTCATTTTCCCCGACGACGTGGCACGCGCCGCTTTTGGACGCATGGACGGAAGCGCCGCCCAGTTCCTCAAACGTGACTTCTTCATGCGTCACCTGCTTGACGACATCGGGGCCGGTGATGAACATATAGCTGGTATCGCGCACCATGAACGTAAAATCGGTCAGCGCCGGGCTGTAGACCGCGCCGCCAGCGCAGGGCCCCATGATCACGCTGATCTGGGGGATGACACCGCTGGCGAGCGTGTTGTGCAGGAAGATATCTGCATAGCCGCCCAGGCTGACGACGCCTTCCTGGATGCGTGCGCCGCCGCTGTCATTCAAACCGATGAGCGGTGCGCCGGTGCGCATGGCCATTTCCATAACCTTGATGATTTTTTCGGCGTGGACTTCGCTCAGGCTGCCACCCATCACCGTAAAATCCTGCGAATAGACGTACACGAGCCGTCCGTTGATCGTTCCCCAGCCTGTCACCACGCTGTCGCCCAGGGGCTTCTGGCTGTCCAGCCCGAAGTCACGGGATCGGTGGGTGACGAAGGCATCAACCTCGCGGAAGCTGCCGGGATCGAGCAGGATATCCAGCCGTTCGCGCGCGGTGTTGCGCCCCAGCTCATGCTGGCGTTTGATGCGTTCTTCGCCACCACCCAGCCTGCTTTGGGCGCGTAACTGGCGCAGATGGTCAAGTTTGGGGTTCAACGTCATCACTCACTCTCCACCACAGTAGATTTTCGCCGATGAAGCACGAGGGTCATCAACCCAGCCAGTGCGAGCGTAATCCATAAGAACGGTAAACGATGTCGATCATAATCAGCCTGCGCCCAGATGAGAAGGCGAAGTGCGCTGAAAAGCGCGAAACCACCCATGCTGATGAGCGCAAAGCGTAACGCGAAAGGTCGGCGACGTGCAACCCGCCAGGCTGCACTGCCGAAGACCACAGCCCATGCGGTTCCCGTCAGAAATTCAAAAGGGGGGTGCAGGCTGATCTGCGCTTGCAGGGCTGTGTCCATGCTGAGGACGCGCACAGCCCATATCCCCTGTGCCAGCGCCAGCGCCATGCAGATGAGAAAGACCAGACGATGGCGGTTCACTGGGGATCCACCTGAAAACAGCGGGCGGCGCGCATCCTCACCGGAACCCTACACACGCGCATCAGGGCGATATTCGCCGAACACACTTCGGAGCGTATGGCAGATCTCGCCGAGCGTGACCTCATTCTCCACACAGGCGATAATGACCGGCATCAGGTTTTCGCTGCTGCGCGCAGTCTGTTCGAGGCGGGCGCGCATTTCCGCCGCTCTGGCGTTATCCCGCCGGGCGCGCAGTTCGGCAAGGCGCTGGCGCTGCGCCGCCTCGATCGCGGGATCGACGTGCAGCAGATCCATATGCGTCGATTCTTCACTGGTGAAGCGGTTGACGCCAACCACAATCTGATCGCCCGTTTCGACGGCACGCTGGTACTCATAGGCGGACTGCTGAATCTGATCCTGCACATAGCCCGCCTCGATGGCGTTCATCGCGCCGCCCATCGCGTCGATCGTGCCAATCAGCTCGGTGGCGCGCTCGGCGATAGTATCGGTCAGATGCTCGATCAGGTAGCTGCCCGCCAGCGGATCGATCGTGTCGGCAACGCCCGTCTCGTAGGCGATGATCTGCTGGGTGCGCAGAGCGACCTGTACGGCGTCCTGCGTCGGCAGCGCCAGCGCCTCATCCATGCTGTTGGTATGCAGCGACTGTGTGCCGCCCAGCACGGCGGCGAGCGCTTGCAGCGCCACGCGCACGACATTGTTGGTCGGCTGCTGCGCTGTGAGCGTGCTGCCACCAGTCTGCGTATGGAAGCGCAGGCGCCAGCTTTCCGGGTTCTGCGCGCCGAAACGTTCGCGCATGATCTGCGCCCACAGCCTGCGCGCGGCACGGAATTTGGCGATTTCTTCCAGAAATTCGTTATGCGCGTTGAAGAAGAAGGAAAGCTGGGGCGCAAAGTCATCGACATTCAGCCCGGCGTCAATGGCTGCCTGGACATAGGCGATGCCGTTGGCGAGCGTGAACGCCACTTCCTGGACGGCTGTACTGCCTGCCTCGCGGATGTGGTAGCCGCTGATGCTGATCGTGTTCCAGCGCGGCACGTGCACCTTGCAGTAGGCGAAGATGTCAGTGATCAGGCGCATCGAGTGGCGCGGCGGATAGATGTAGGTTCCGCGAGCGATGTATTCCTTGAGGATGTCGTTCTGCACCGTGCCGCGCAGCTTCGCCTCGTCTACGCCCTGGCGTTTGCCGACGGCGATATACATCGCCAGCAGGACGGCGGCGGGCGCGTTGATCGTCATGCTGGTGCTGACCTGATCCAGCGGAATTCCTTCAAACAGTCGTGCCATGTCGTGTACGCTGCAAATGCTCACGCCCACCTTGCCGACTTCCCCCAGCGCCATCGGGTCGTCCGCATCGTAGCCGATCTGCGTGGGCAGGTCGAAAGCGACTGACAGCCCGCTCTGCCCCTGTTGAAGCAGAAAACGATAGCGGGCGTTGGATTCTTCCGCGGTGGCATATCCGGCATACTGCCGCATCGTCCACAACCGCGACCGGTACATCGTCGGGTGAATGCCGCGCGTGAACGGGTATTCCCCCGGCTTGCCGAGCGCAGAGGGATCGGGCGCGGTCTCATAATAGGGTTCAAGCGGGATGCCGCTGGAGGTTTTGAACAGTGGACGGCGTTGGTTCACGCTGCTCATCTTCAGCCCTTTGGAGCATGTCTGGCGCGAATGGCACAGATTATAACGCGCTGGCTGCCCGGTAGTTATGCGCCTGAGCGAAACTCACGGGCTGAAAGCACTCAGCGGAACCTCGATTCCCGCGAAATTCTCGAACGTCAGATCAGTGAACGTCAGCCGGAGATGACGGCGTACATGCTCAAAGAGCAGCGCGTAACCTTCGGCGAAGGCGGGCGCTTGCGTCAGTTCGAGCGCCTTCACAGCCGCTTCAATCGCGGCAGCGCTGCCCTCGATCTCGACAAAATTCCCGTAAGGCATCTCGTCGAGCGTGACCTCAGCCTCGTTGAAGGTGTAGGTGGTGCGGTACTTCTCGTAGACCATGAACGGCTGAAAGCCGAGCCGCAGCAGGATCGTGTGCATGGTATCAAAATCGCTGACTTCGACTTCGGCTTCAAAGCGGCTGCGTGCCCGGCTGCCTTCGACAGCGCCGCCGTTTTCTTCCTTATACGTCAGGCGCGCCCGGCTGTCCCAGCGCAGACGCAGAACCTGATGCCCGTGCATGAGCGTCTTTTCGGCATCATCGTAGCGGTTGTTGCGCTCGTAGATGCGCGGCGCTTTCAGCACAGCGCCGAGGCTGCGCAGGCGCTGTTCGACAACCGCCAGATCGGGGACGTACAGCTTGATTTCGGTTTCCTGATAGGTATTCGCCATCACTTCACCATTTCCAGTGCTTCTGGCAGCGCGTGCCGGATGGCATTCGCCAGCCCGTTATGGACGCCCGTCGCCAGCGCTGGAGCCAGGATGACGCTGTGAACGAAGGTTCCCGCGGCGCGTTCCACCAGCCACAGATCGGTCGAGTCATACGAGGACAGGTTGTCCTGATCGCTCATCTTGTCGAACTGCAAGCGAACGAATGCCTTGACGAGCAGTTGATAGCGATCGAGCGGGATCGGCGTGATCACCGGTTTTTGGGGCTGATGATCATAATGCACCTCGATCCATGCGCCGGTCGAGACATGCCGCAGGGTCGCCACGGAGTCATGTGCCCGCCCATCGAAGTAATGCACGCTGAAGCGGTAAACGCCGATGATCCCGGCCGCGCGGGCAGATTCCGCGATCGGTGGCAGCGCCATGCGGTCGGCGATGGCGCGCAGCAGCGGCGCATGAAACGTCAGTGTAGCCACAGGAGAAACCCGGCTCAGCCAGCGATGTTCAGGACGATCTTGCCGAAAACGCTGCCTTCTTCGAGCAGACGGTGCGCCTCGCGGACATCAGCCAGCGGAAGTTCCCTGCCGATGACCGGCTTGAGCGCGCCGCTGAAGATCAGTTCCATCACACGGCGAAAGTCACGTGTGGGGCCCATCGAACTGCCGATCAGGCTGACCTGTTTGGCGAACAGGAAGCGCGTATCGATCTGCACCTGAGGTCCGCTGGTATTGCCGACGATCAGCACGCGGCCATTGCGCCTGAGCGAGCGGATGCTGTCGTATAGTGTCGCCGCGCCGACGTTATCGACGACGATATCGACGCCCTGCCGGCTGGTCATTTTGAAGAGCGCCTTCGCCCAGCTTTCTTCTTCCTCGCGGTTGATGGTGTAATCTGCGCCAAGCGCCGCCGCCTGCGCGCATTTTTCTGCATTACTGCCCACCACGTAGACGGTTGCCCCGGCATGTTTGGCGATCTGGATGCTGGCGCTGTTGACGCCGCCGCCAGCGCCGATGATCAGCACACTTTCCCCCGCTTTGAGCGCGCCGCGTGTGATCAGCGAGTGCCACGCGGTCACATAGACCAGCCCGGCGGCGGCAGCTTGCGCAAACGAGATGTGATCGGGCAGCCGGATCAGGTTGCGCGCGGGCAGCACGACATATTCTGCTGCGACGCCGGGCGCATCCTCGCCCAGAATGCCGATCTTGGGCACATCATCTTCGCTGCCATACGCCAGAAGCTGATCGTCGGGGATGATCGTCGGGTTGATGCCAACACGATCGCCCACGGCGACGCTGGTCACGCCTTCGCCGAGCGCATCGACCACACCCGCCCCGTCCGAGCAGGTGATGTGCGGCAGCTTCAGCTCCAGCCCCTTCCAACCCTCGCGCACCCACAGATCCAACCGGTTGAGCGCCGCCGCGTGCATGCGCAGGCGGACCTGACCGCGTCCCGGCTCAGGGATGGGCAGATCAGCCGCCAGTTTCAGGACATCCAGCCCGCCATGTTCGTAGAATACGGCCGCTTTCATCGTCGTCATCAGCGCAGCCCCAGTTCGCTGCGGGCGATCACCATGCGCTGGATCTCGCTCGTGCCCTCGTAGATGCGGGTGATGCGCGCATCGCGATAGTAGCGCTCGATCGGCATTTCCTTGCTGTAACCCATCCCCCCGTGAATTTGCAGGGCTTCATCGGTTACGAACATGGCGGTTTCGCTGGCAAAGAGCTTCGCCATGCTGGCTTCGGTCGTATAGCGTTCTCCCGTGATCTTGCTGCGCTCCTTGGCGGCGCACGCGCTGAAGATCAGCAGTCGGCTGGCTTCGATGCGCGTTTTCATATCGGCGATCTTCTGCTGGATCATCTGGAACTGACCGATGGGACCTCCGAACGCCTGCCGTTCGCGGGCATACTGAACGGCGGCTTCGTAGGCAGCTTCGGCAATGCCGAGCGCCTGCGCGGCGATGCCGATGCGCCCGGCGTCCAGCACCGCCATGGCGATTTTGAAACCTTCGCCCGGCGCGCCGAGCATGTTCTCGACCGGCACTTCGTAGTTGTCGTAGACGATCTCGCTGGTGGCGCTGGCGCGGATGCCGAGCTTCGGTTCCTTCTTGCCACGGATGAAACCGGGGCGGTCTGCCTCGATCAGGAAGGCGCTCACCCCGCGGTGCTTCTGTTCAGGGGCGGTCATCGTGAACAGGATGACGTAATCGGCGACGGGGCCACTCGTCACCCATGACTTGCGCCCATTGATGATGTAATGTGTGCCTGCTTCGTTGAGAACGGCGCGGCTTTCCATCGTGCCTGCGTCGCTGCCGCTCATCGGCTCGGTCAGGCTGTATGCGCCGATCTTCTCGCCGCTGGCGACGGGGACGAGATACTTCTGCTTCTGCTCCTCGGTTCCAAACCTGAGCAGGGCATGGCAGTAAAGCGAATTATTGACGCTGACGATGGTGCTGTGGCTGGCATCGGCGCGGGCGACCTCGATCATCGTCAGCACATAAGCCAGCGTGTCCATGCCAGATCCGCCATATTCCTCCGGCACTTCAATGCCCATCAGCCCCATCAGCCCCATCTTTCTGATCGTCTGAAGCGGAAATTCGCCGCTTTCATCAAATTCCGCCGCGATCGGGGCGATCTCCTTCTGCGCAAAATCGCGCACACTGCGCTGAAGCGCTTCGTGTTCGGTGGTGATGACCGAAATCATCGACTTGCCTTCCTGTGCAATCATCGGAACTTTCCTCCGAAAAACGCTGCTGCCGATTCTTTTTACATGAATGTTTTTAGGTTAAAGCGTTCGTGATTATAGCGTAGACGGAGAACTGGCTCATGAATTGGCACGTGCACGCCGTACATCTGGCGCGGCGGCACTCCATTGGAACCAATTCGGGAAAGCGCGCGCCAGCTGCGGCATACCGTCCACACGCAGTTTGTTTTCATTGAGCGCTTCCTGATAATCCATGCGTCCTGCCCATACCTTGAAGAAGGTTGCCAGGTCAGCCTGTACCAGCACCTGAGTCTCGAAGCCCGGATCGGTAAGGCACAGATTGACTTCCTGTGGTTGGAGCAGCAGCCAGTAGCTGGCGCGTTTATCACCGGAAAAAGTGAACTGCACCACTATACGCTCATCCGGCAAAGTGTCGGCGTTGACCCCACGATAAACCCACCACATCAGCAGTTCGGAATTCAGTTCACGTGGCTCCGGATCGCCAAACGCCCACCGCGCCCCCCACGCGCTAAGCGCGTCAACAGCGCTTTCCAGGGCACAGCCGGCTTCCGTCAGATGATATTCGGTTGATTGGCGTCCCTGTCGCGATCGTTTCTCGACTATGCCAACACGTTCCAAAAGTTGCAGGCGCTTCGCCAGCAGCCCGCGTGAAATGCCGGGCAGCCCGCGCTCCAGATCGTTGAAGTGTTTTGTCCCCTGCATCATGTCGCGGATGATCAGCAGCGTCCAGCGCTCACTGAGAATTTCCATTGCGTGCGCAAATGGGCAGTACTGACCATATTTCCACATGGACGCTTTCCTTTCTCACTCCATAAGCGACCGGTTCTATTCGTGAACTGGTGCTGTCTTACACCATACTATATTGTGAAAGCTACAGGAAGCGTTCATGTGCTGATGAGCGGATGAAAAGGCGGCGAAGATGAACGAATATTATGACACGATCGTGATTGGCGCTGGGCATGCCGGGCTGGCGACGAGCTACTGTCTGACACAAAAGAGGCGATCCCATCTGGTGCTGGAAAAACACGCTGTTGGTGAAGCCTGGCGCAGTGCGAAGTGGGACTCGTTCACGCTGGTCAGCCCAAACTGGACGCTGCGACTGCCGGGTTTTCATTATCAGGGCGACGATCCCGATGGTTTCCTGAAGCGTGAGGAAGTCGTGTGCTATCTGGAAGATTATGTGCGGGCTGCCGGTTTGCCGGTGCGCACAGGGGTTCATGTGCTGAGCGTCGAGCAGCATGAAAATCGCTTTCTGGTGCGCACCACTAGCGACATATTCGAAGCCGATCATGTCGTCGTTGCGACTGGAACATTTCAGAAGCCGCGTATCCCGGCACTCGCTGGGCAGATCTCGCCTGACATACAGCAGCTTCACACCAGTCAGTACAGAAATCCGCACCAACTGCCTGATGGTGCAGTTCTGGTTGTGGGCAGCGGTCAGTCTGGCTGCCAGATTGCGTATGAACTTTCTGAGAGCGGACGCGCGGTATATCTCTGTGCAGGCAGCGCTGGAAGCCTGCCACGTCGCTATCGAGGACGTGATGTTTTCGTCTGGGCTGAGATGCTGGGTATGCTGGATCAGCCTGTGAGCAAGCTGCCTTCGCCTGCTGCGCGTTTTGCTGCCAATCCTCAGCTAACCGGAAGAAATGGCGGTCATGATCTGAATCTGCATCATCTGGCAAAACGAGGGGTGAAGCTGCTGGGGCGGCTTCATGGTGGCGCAGGCTCCGTGCTGTCAATCGCGCCCGATCTGATGACGACCCTGAAGCAGATGGATGAAATGTCGGCTGAATTCAGGCAGGCTGTGGATGATCTGATTGCAGAGAGCAGACTCGACACGCCCCCGGATGATTTTGTGGCGCTGGATGACGGGTATGGCAGTGAGATCATCACGGAGCTTGATCTGCATACGGCGGGCATCACCACCATTATCTGGGCGACTGGATATACTTACGACTATCGTTGGCTGCCATTCTCGATTTTCGATGATACTGGCTATCCGATACAGAAAGAGGGGGCTACGGCTGTCCCCGGCTTATACTTTGTCGGCTTGCACTGGCAGCGGGTTGCCAAATCGGATCTGTTTGCTGGAGTTGGTGAAGAAGCGGTGAGGGTCGTTGATCAGATCGTGTCCAACGACATAAAACAGATTGCCCGTTAGCAGGCTCGCCGAGACAGCAGTTTGAGGACTGTGGGGCAGAATCGGGGGCGACTTCGGAGTAAGCATGTCCGTAATTTCATCGGCAGGGCTGAAAGGGCAGGCTCTTGCGCTGGGCTTCAACCTCGTCGGGGTGACCCATGCCGTGCCTTCACCGATGCTTGCCGCCTATGAACGATGGGTCGCTGCCGGGATGCACGGCTCGATGCAGTACATGGCACGGGCTGACCGTGTCTCGCGCCGGCGGGACTTGCAGATCATCCTGCCCGGCGCACAGTCGCTGATCGTGGTCGGTGTCGATTACCGGTCGCATATGCCGGAAGCGCTGCTGAACGATCCGTCGCGCGGGCGGATCGCCATGTATGCATGGGGGATGGATTACCACGACGTGATCGGCGAGCGGCTTGAAGCCTTCGCCGCGTGGCTGGCAGAAACCAGCGATACGCCGCCTGCGCAGCGCATTTATGTCGATACCGGGGCGATCCTGGAACGCAGCCACGCTCATCAGGCCGGGTTAGGGTTCACGGGCAAGAACACGATGCTCATTCATCCCCGGCGCGGCAGTTACTTCTTCCTCGGCGAAATTCTGACCACGCTGGCGATCGCGCCGGACCAGCCGGCGTTTGCGCCGACGATGTGCGGATCCTGCACCCGCTGCCTGAACGCCTGCCCGACGGATGCCTTTCCCGCGCCGCATGTACTCGATGCCCGCCGCTGCATCAGCTACCTGACGATCGAGCATAAAGGCTGGATCGACCCTGCGCTGCGCCGGCTGATGGGCAACTGGGTCTTTGGCTGTGATGTCTGCCAGGAAGTCTGCCCGTTCCAGCGTTTTGCGCCGCCGACCGATGAACCGCTGTTTGTGCCGGTCGATGAGGCACGCGCAGCCCCTCGGCTGGCTGATCTGCTGGCGCTGGACGACGACGCATTCAGGATGCGCTTTGCCGGTTCGCCGGTCGAACGGATCCGCCGGGAACGGCTGGTGCGTAATGCCTGTATCGCTGCGGGCAATTCCGGTGATTTTGCGCTGATCGATCCGCTGCTGCTGCGGCTGGACGATCCCAGTCCGCTGGTGCGTGGTCATGCGGCGTGGGCGCTCATGCAGCTTGCGCCGGAACCCGCGGCTGGCTGGATTCTGCGTCTGCGTGATGATCCGGATGAGGAAGTGCAGGCGGAAATGGCGCGCCTTTCGCGATAAGATCCGTCTGTGTCATCGCGTCAGATTTTCTGTACTGAGTTCAACGATGGAGAATGTTCACCATGCAGAGCAGGACTTTTGTTGTCCCCAATATTGGCTGTGACGGTTGTGTTCGCACGATTGTCAATGAGCTGAAGGATCGGCCGGGCGTCGCCAAAGTCAGTGGAGATGTCGCCAGCAGAACCGTGTCGATCGAGTGGGATGCGCCGATGACGTGGGAGCAGATCGCGCAGGCGCTGAAGGACATCGATTATGCGCCGGAAACGGTGTAACGCGCCCGTCCACCCCGTGCAAAAAAGAACAGACCGCCTTCAGAGCGGTCTGTTTCGTTTGCCGATGCGCTAGAGTGCGGTGACGGCAGACGCAAGCTGCTTCTGCACAGTCTTGAGATTGAAGCGCCGCCACAGTTCCGGGAAGCTCGCCTGGAGCGTATCGCTTTCCTCGGCAAGCTGATCGAGATAGCGCTGAATGGCTTGCGCCGCCGCCCCGTCCAGGGTATCGGCGATCTCGCCAAGGACCGCATGCGCTGTTGCGATGTCCTGTATCCGCCCCAGATGATCCTGTACCGCCTTGAGTTCCTCGATGAAGTCCTTGACCTGCGATCCCAGCACATCTGAAAACAGCGAGACCGCATAGCGCAGCCGCTTGAATTCGATACGCAGGGCATGAAGCGCCATCTCGTCGGCGTCCGCCAGCACGGCGTCATAGGCGCGCACCTGCCCCAGGTGACTGTAGAGGATAGCCGGCAGAATGTGCCGCACCTTCGATGGCTGCACATCTTCATTGTCGAGCGGCTTGGCTCCAGCGCCCGACCGGGTGAGGAAGGTCGCAAAATCGGCGATGAAGCGGCGATAGTCCCCTTTGTCGAGGACACGCAGCAGGGTCTTGCGCGCGGCATCGCGCTCGGCATTCAGCACATCCAGAATCGGCTGTAGATCCGCCTGCGTCTGCTTGTCGAGCGTCGCCTGATAGCGCTTCACATCCGCGATCAGCACATCCAGATCGCGGACGCCGCCCAGTGCGCGGGCGATCCGGCGCAGTTCCAGCGCGTAGCCGCGGATGGATTTTGCCTTGTAATAACTTTCGAGCAGCGCCAGTGTCGAGCGCATCCGCCGCGTCGCCACGCGCATATCATGAACCGCTTCGGGGTCTTCTCCGGCGCGGCTGCCCGCTTCATGGCTGAGCATTTCAACGAACTGACCGAGCAGGATTTTGCGCCCGGCTTCTGCCATCGTGTCATCGGCTGAGACCGGCTGGATCTGCTCGCTCAGTCTCGTGATGAGGTCTTCGTGCAGGGCGTCCGTCGCCATACCGTCTTGTACTTTCTCGTCCCTGTCTGAACGTCTATTCACTGGAGGTAAGGCATTCTATCACGGGATCGCGCTGGTGTTAAAAATATTTAATCTTGTTAATGCTGTGGTAACGGGATTGGAAGTCAGAAGTTGAAGTTTTGCAGGATGGCGCGGAAGAAATCGAGAATGGTGATGTTCGGGTTGTTGACGATCTCGCGCAGGCCGTTATTGATGATCGCCCACTGGTAGAACTGGATGATGAACAGCAGCGGGATGCCGTAAGTGACGATCCGCACGGGCAGGCGGGCAACATCCATCGAGATCGGCGCTTCGCTGATCTCGGCGAGCTGCTGGCGCTCGGCAACGAGCTGCAAACGCCGCATGTTCAGGTCGTCTCTCAGGCTGTTGAGCTTGACGTAGCGGTAGAGGATATCCATGCTGTTTTCGGCGCTGGCTCCGTGGATGGAAGCGCCGAGATGCCATGAACGATCGAGCTGTTCGATCTCACGGTTGACCTGCTCGATGCGGCGTTCGAGATTGTCAAGCTGGACTGCCAGATTGACGTGATGATCGTTTCGCCAGCGTCCCTGCCCGCGCCGGTATGGGATACGCACCAGCACAAAGTAATGCGCATACAGCAGGGCCAGCGGAATGATGATATTGAACGCCAGGATGCGCCCCAGATCCTGCGGAAGCTGCGGCAGGCGTCCTTCCGTCAGCACCTGGCTGAACGGCACGGCGAACAGGTAGAGCGTGATGATCAGGATGATCAGGAAACCGATCGGCAGGCGAGATACCAGCTCTTCACGTTCCTGCGCAGACAGCGTCTGACGGGCGATGACGATCGCGTACAGGATCAGCAGTATGATGATCAGCAGGTAGAAAGGCAGCGCAAACAGCAGCGCAAGCGCCTGTTCCGAGGTTTCGATCAGCGAGGATGCCCGCTGTAAAATCTGCTGGCGCAGCGAGCCGATCACGCCGCGCGCATCGCCGAGCAGGAACAGGTTGGTTGGGATGGCGGTCGCCATCAGCGCCAGGATCAGCAGCATGTCCATGTCGCTGACGGTGCTGAGGAACTTCCCCAGACGAGCGGGCAGTTTCTCCAGCAGCGCATCCGGCAGGAAACGCTGCCGCAGCCCGCGATTGCTGGTGTAGACGAGAAATGTCACCACGCCGATCACCAGCAGGATGACCGGCGCAACCGCCAGAATCGCCATGTTGGAGGCGCTGTCTCCCAGCAGGGATGCCGAACGCGGATCAGACCGCTCGACGACGCGGCGCGCGATGATCAGCACGCCAACCAGAAAGACGAACGGGGCAAAGAGGCGGGCGATCCGCACCCAGACCCGGTTCTGGCTGAGCCAGTCGTTCCAGCGGGCCACCCACATCATCTGCATGCCAAAACAGTACAGCAGGATAGCGCCGCCCAGGCTGATCGTATACAGTGCGTCAAAGCGGGTGGTGAAGACCGAAGGCTGAAAGAGGCGCACCAGCAGGTTGCCACCGAAGACCGCCAGCAGCCCGATCGCGATGAATTCGTTCAGGGTGACCAGGATCTGCTCCCAGATCGGGATTTTGGTGATGAACAGCCGGTAGCCCCGTCGTGTGAAGATCGTCAGCGTGCGCATGATCATCCACCCGATGGCGGCAAGCCCGATCACCAGCGCCCAGTATGCGCTGCTGTTCTTGCCCGTGGGTGAGGTGAGGGGAAGCAGCCTGAGGAAGTTGATGAACAGGATCAGATAGACCCAAAGCATCACGACATAGAGCGCATGCCGGCGGTTGAACGCCATCCCCAGAACGCGCATCTGAAGCCAGCGCGACGCCGCCAGCGCCACCAGCAACGCGACGCCGATACCCATCACGATCGTTTCCAGCCAGTCGCCCGCCAGCGCCTGCCATGCCGTATAGATGATGCCGATCATCATCAGGGCCGGGACCAGCACGCGGTCGAAGCGCGATTCCGAGATCTGTACTGACTGCATGAACTGATGCGTGATGCGCTTGCGGTCGAATTCGCGGGTGTCCGTGTGGCGGGGTTCGTTCATCAGGGTGCATCCTCTCCGCCTCAATGGTACACCAAAAACAGGCTGTGCGTTGAACCCTGCCGCGCATCGGCTTACAATAAAGATCACTGTTACGAAAATAGTTTTTGCAGGAACAGGGTGATGTTTGACAAAAATTCGCTTGAGGCGCAGCGTCAGGCACGGCGGGACTGGGAAGAAGGGACGCTGAAAGCGACACTGCGCAAACTGCCAGAGCGGCGCGAGCAGTTCACGACCATTTCCGGCGATCCGGTGGAGCGAGTCTATACACCGCTCGATATTGCCGATTTCGACTACCTGCGTGATCTGGGCTTTCCGGGCGAATATCCTTACACGCGCGGGGTGCATGCCAGCGGCTATCGAGGCAAGCCGTGGACGATGCGGATGTTCTCCGGCTTCGGGACGGCTGAGGAGACCAACGAGCGCTATAAATATCTGCTCGCGCAGGGCAACATGGGCTTGTCGATCGCCTTCGATCTGCCCACGCTGATGGGTTACGACACCGACGCGCCGGAGGCGCTTGGCGAGTTCGGCAAGTGCGGCGTGGCGATCAGCTCGCTGGAAGATATGGAGATTCTGCTTGATGGGATCCCGTTGGGCGATATTTCCACCAGCATGACGATCAACAGCCCGGCGGCGATCCTGTGGGCGTTCTATATCGCGGTTGCCGAGAAACGGGGGATCCCCAGCGAACAGCTTCGCGGGACGCTCCAGAACGACATCCTCAAGGAATACATCGCCCAGAAGGAATACATCTTCCCTCCGGAGCCGTCGATGCGGTTGGTGACGGACACGATCGAGTATGGGACGCACCGCCTGCCGCAGTGGAACACGATCAGCGTGAGCGGCTACCATATCCGCGAAGCGGGCAGCACCGCCGCTCAGGAACTGGCTTTCACGCTGGCAGACGGAATCGAGTATGTTCGCTGGGCGCTCGATCGCGGGCTGGCGATCGACTCGTTTGCGCCGCGCATCAGCTTCTTCTTCAACGTCCACAATGATTTCTTCGAAGAGATCGCCAAGCTGCGGGCAGCGCGGCGCATCTGGGCGCGTGAAATGCGCGAGACGTTCGGCGCGCGGGATCCGCGTTCGTGGCTGATGCGCTTCCATACACAGACCGCCGGCGTCAGCCTGACGGCACAGCAGCCAGAGATCAACCTGGTGCGCGTCGCGGTTCAGGCGCTGGCGGCGGTGCTGGGCGGGGCGCAGTCGCTCCACACCAACAGCATGGATGAGGCGCTGGCGCTGCCGAGTGAGCATGCCGTAACGCTGGCAATGCGCACACAGCAGATCATCCTGGAGGAGACCGGCGCGGCGGATACTGTGGATCCGCTGGGCGGCAGCTATTTCGTCGAGGCGCAGACCAACCGCATCGAGGCGCAGGTATATGACTACTTCCGGCGCATCAACGAATATGGCGGCGTGCTGCCCGCCATCGAGAGCGGCTTTTTCCAGCAGGAGATCGCCGATGCCAGCTACCGTTTTCAGCGCGAGGTAGATACGGATCAGCGGCGTATCGTCGGTGTGAACGCCTATGCGACAGAGGCATATCCGCCCATCCCGATTCTGGAGATGGATCCGCAGGGCTATGATCGTCAGGTGGCGAGGCTGGAGCGGCTGCGCCTGAACCGTGACAGCATGGCTGTACAGGGGGCGCTCAGCGCCGTCCGCGCTGCCTGTGAACAGGGCGAGAATGTCATGCCGGCGCTGATCGAGGCTGCCAAAGCCTATGCCACGCTGGGAGAGATCGTCGATGTGATGCGTGAAGTTTTCGGCATCTATCATGAGCGTGTGCAGATTTGAGGCTGCAGGGGGGCGACAGTTGTTTCCCCCGAACAGGAAAGCCTGAAGATCCTCTGGTGCTGACAGATGATGAGAAAAACAGGATGACGAAGACAGTTTTTATCACCGGCGCTTCGAGCGGCATCGGCTACGCTGCGGCGCTGGCGTTTGTGCGGGCGGGCTGGAATGTCGCCGTCACGGCGCGTCGTCAGGATCGGCTGAAAGCCCTGGCGCAGGCGGTGGAAACCCTGCCGCAGCCGCATGGCGATATCCTGACTCTTGCCTGCGATGTCCGTGATGGTGAGGCGGTGCAGGCTGCCGTCTCGCTGACGGTCACGCGCTTTGGCAGGCTGGATGTCGCTGTGGCAAATGCGGGTATCGGTCAGCGCGGCGCGGTCGTCGATTCGCCGTGGGAAGACCTGGAAACCCTGCTGCGCACCAATATCGACGGCGTGCTGCATACGGTGCGCGCGGCAGTCCCCGAAATGCGCAAACAGGGGGGCGGGCACATCATCCTGATCTCATCCATCGTCGCCAATATGACCGCGCCCTATGCCGCGTCCTACAGCGCCAGCAAGGCATTCGTCAGCAGCATGGCGCGCTCGCTGATGCTGGAGCTTGAAGCGGATCAGATCCGTGTGGTTGATATGCGTGTGGGGCGCACGGAAACCGAGTTCAGCGCGCGGCGGCTCGGCGCATCCGGGCATGCCGTCAAAGCGCCTCGGCTGCCCGTCATGTCGGCAGATTACGTCGCAGAGCGGATCGTCCGCGCCAGCCAGGGGGGCAGCGGAACGGTCGTACTGCGCTGGTTTGATCGCATGGTGATCTGGGCAAATGCGCTCATGCCGCAGATGGTAGGGCGGCGCGCGCTGCGGCAGTACAAGACCTGAGGGCGTGCGCCTTCAGGATGCGTCAGAATCGATCTGACTATGAGGCTGGGGGCGCGTCTGGATCCGGCGTGACAGGCTGTTGAGCTGCGTGAAGATCTCGGTATCGAGATCGCTTTTTTCGATCTGATACGATTCCTGTACCCACATCAGCAGGGCGGTCTGCTGCCGAATCTGGATGACGAGCTGGCGCATCAGTTCGAGCGCGATCTGCGGCTCTGCGAACATCAGCGTGAGCAGGTCTTCGCGCGTGAGCGAATACAGACGGGTTGAATCGACGCTGGTGACCGTTGCCGGATGTTCCTGCAAATCGATCATGCCGAGTTCGCCGAAGGTGTCGCCGACCTGATAGGCGGTGATGATCGTCTCGCTGTTGTACTGATCGATGACGCTGGCGACCAGCGATCCTTCCGCCACGATGAACAGCCGGTCATCCACCACGCCGCGCTCGACGACGGCTTCCCCGATCTCATAACGCTGTTCACGCAGCAGCAGGGCGAGGTCTTCCAGCTCAGCCGTCTCAAGCTGGCTGAAGAGCGTCCCTCTGCGCAGCAGTTGAATGCGCGCCTGCACTTCGCTTTCGCTCACTTCTGCCTGGCGTTCGCCCAGGGTGTAAAGCAGCGCCATGATCGGCGCATCGCTGTCCAGATGCTGACCAAGCTGTGACCACATCGCGCTTTCATCGGATGGCAGGATGCTGCGCAGCCAGATCCATGTGAACAAGCCCATTTCGCCGCGCAGACTGCGGAGGCGATTCTCGATCGTCTTGAGCTGAGCTTCCAGGCGATCCTGATGCCGGGCTCGCCGGTTGAGTTCCAGGGTTTTGCGCAGGATGCCGCGCTCTGCCTGCAAATTGGCGTACTGCTGCACCAGCACAGCGCGACGCTCGCCCAGAATATGCTTCTGTTCATCGAGGATGCGCGTCACCGCCTGCGGATTGAGCGAGACGGCCAGTTCTCCAGCGGTCAGCTTTTCGTGCAGCGCAGATTCGATCTGCTGGCGTTCTGCGCGCAGTGAACGCTCGATCACCAGCACGATCGCGCCTGTGCCCGTCAGCCCGATGAAGATGCCGAGGATGATCAGTGAGAAGCCTTCTGCCGTCGCCACGATCTGATTGAAGATCGAATGCACGAAGATGGCAAACAACACCACCAGCGAAATGC
>SZPD01000444.1 GCA_030263515.1 Anaerolineae bacterium CFX9
GCCCAGCCCGTATGGAGCGCCTGATACTGATCGGCGACGCCGTTCAGCGCGGGCATGGCAAGAATCGCCGCCGCTTCCCGCAAAAAGTCTGCATACAGCCCGCGCAAACCGCCTCCATCCGTGCTGTAGAGAGTCGTATTTTCGTAGATGGACGCCAGCGTCGAAAACAGACCGGTCGGCTCGGCAAAGACATTCAGCCAGCTTTTCTTGTCCTTCGGATGCAGCATCAGCTTCGCCCACTTCTGAAAGGCAGGCAGCGCAAACGACTCGGAGCTGCTGAGCAGGGTTTCCACACAATCGTGAATGCCGGCGCGCACCGCCGATTCCAGGTCAGGCGTGCCGGCCACCTCAGCGATCAGCAGGCGCGCCTTGTACGATGAGATACGATCGCGCGCCCTGGCCAGCGCCGCTGCATTGATACGAAACGGCGCTTCTGCCAGATCGTCGATCAGATAGTCTCCGCCGTCCTGCTGCGTGACGACGATCAGCGTGCCAAAATGCGCCACGTATCGTTCAGGCAGGTGCTGATGCGGCAGCAGCGCCCGATCGCACCACGCGATCGGGAATTTCCCCGCTGCGAGCGCATCATCAAGCTGTTTTGCGCCCTTCCTGCCCACACCTTCCTGAAATGTCGTCGTCACCGCCAGCCGGTCACAAACCTGCTGATACCAGTCCACGGGATAGTTCCATTTGTGCTGCCAGCCGAGTACCAGCACTTTGACGCGATGTTCGAGAAATTCCCACAGGATGTAGCCCGCGCCCAGCCCCCCGCCGACGCCGAATACCAGCGCTTCGCTGTGATCGCGTCCTGCTGCTGCCAGAACATTGCGGATTGAGGCGCTTTCTGAGTGCTTGCCACCGTACTGCGAGTATGTCTCTGACATCGGTGTGATCTCCATGTTAAGAAAGGAAAGAGGGGGGCAAAAGAACTTTTGTTCTTATTGCATTCTATAAAAATTCCACTGCCGAGTCAACTCAGCCGTTTTCTCCGACAGACTATCTGTTAGCATTTTCACCATCTATTTTTAATATTATCTTGTAACATTTTACTGTATTTTTGCATCAATATGATTTGTTTTTAGAATATGCTTTCCTTCCCGCTAATCCATGAGGAATAGGTATGTCTGATTTGAATGAAGATATCAGAGCGGCTATCGATACGTTTGACCTCGCGCGAGCGCGTGAACTCCTGCGCGATGCGCTGAAAGAAGCAAATGCTGAAACGTACTATCTGGCTTCTCGCGCAGCACTGGATGAGGATCAGAAGCGTGACTTTCTGGAGAAAGCTGTCGCGCTTGATCCGTTTCATGAGAAAGCACGTCTTGCTCTGAAAGGGAATGCCCCTGCTTCAGCGCCGGCTGCGCAGCCTACGTCACCGGTTTCACAGGCAGGGACGCCTCATATCGTCGCCAGCGCGGCCACACCCACCGTGATCATCAAGGGGGAAAGTTACGAAATCGCCGAGCATGGCACGCGCTTTGTTGCTTACCTGATCGATTTTCTGGCCATCACTTTATTCAGTTCACTGGTCGCAGCGGTAAACTATCTGGTTGCTGCGATAGCCACTAACGTCTTTGGTGGTTACTGGTATATGGAAGACCGTGAAATTCAGGCTTTAATGACGGGAATCTCGCTCACAGCAGGCTTGGCAGCGGTCATCGCACTCTACTCAGCCCTTCCTGCTGCCAGGATACACGTGCTGAAGTTTGTCAGTATTCATGTCGCAGTGATTGCGCTGGCGAATTTCCTGGTACATCCGTTTATCTACTTTGTTTATTACACGCTTCGTAGCACACGCCCTGACGATCTAGCCGGTTTTGCATTCTTCATGTTCATCGTGCTGATGAGCGTTGGGATTATTCTCATCAATCGTCTTTTGCCAAACCTGTTCGAAACATCAGACAAGGTTCCTGGTCAAACGATTGGCAAGAAAATGACCCATCTCCAGATCATGCCGACATCCGGGGAAATGTCGCTGGGAAAATCGTTTGGCCGCTTTATCGGCTGGCTGTTGGCAACCAGCTTTGTGATCGGCTTCTTCTGGCCGCTGTTTGATCAGCAGCGCCGCGGACTCCATGATATTGCGTCCAATACGTTTGTGGTTAAGGCGAGCAATTCTCAGTAGCTGCTCAACGCGGTTTCAACGCTCTCAACCCAGCCGTGCGGCGACCTGCCAACCCGCTGAGGCAGCAGCTTCCCTCGCGGCTGGATCGACATCGATCAGCAGGCAGTCGCCAGGGTTGACGTGGGCGATCCGCGCAGCGCGTTCGTAGAAATCGCGGTCTTTGACGAAGCGTTCGATCGTATCCACGCCCAGAATCGGCGCATCGAACTGGTCGATCACGCCTGCGCCCGTCAGTGCGCCACGGGCATAGCTTGTCAGGCTGCCCGTGATCACGCCAAGCCGGATTCTCCGTGTTCGGCAGTCCATCAGCGCGGCACGCGCAGACGGAATCAGGGCGTCATGCAGCGCGGCAATCCTTGAAGGCAGCATCCGCGCCAGCGCCATCAGTTCGGGTTTCGGAGGTTCAGGGATGCCCGTCAGCCGAAAGAGCGCCCGCGTTGTGCGGAACATCCCTTCCCAGAGATCATCAATGCCATCATCGCCGCTCAGGTCGAGATCGGCGTAATAACTGTCCCAGTCAGCGGTAACGGTGTCATGCGCGCGCCGCCATGCATCCGGCTCGCCGCCATAGCGCGCCGCCATGAATGCGCCGAGATGCGCACGATAGCCGGAACGCACACGTTCACGGTCGATCAGAATATCGAACAGTTCGAGGAAGATCGCCTGCACGCGCCGCTCAGGGAATGCC
>SZPD01000445.1 GCA_030263515.1 Anaerolineae bacterium CFX9
CCGCCGGCGCGGCGCTCTGCTCTCCGAAGTTCCGCCTTCAACCAGCGTCAGCAGCAGCATGCTGGTGGCGCGCAACCGGCTGATCAGCGGGCTGGCAAAGGCGCTGATCGTCATCGAAACCAGCGTGGACGGCGGCGCAATGTATGCTGCACGGCGCGCAATGGAGCAGGGACGGCGCGTCTACACGCTCGACCTGCCCGCCTCCGGCAACCGCTGGCTGATGGCCAATGGCGCGCTGCCGCTCCAGCGCCAATCGCTCGCAGAGGTGATGCTCGACTGATACCACGCACGCCTTGTTGCGGAGGCATATCAGCCGTGTAAAGATGTGATAAAATCTGCACCGAGGATGTTGATTCCACCGGAAACAGGCATATGATGAACAGCATAACGTCATACGATCAACTTGTCTGCCGGGGGAAAACACCATGCCTGATATCAACAATATCATTTCCGGGTCACTGGGGATGACCGCCATCATCCTGATCGGATCGCTGATTTTCACTGTTGTCATCATCTTCTTCGTCTTCCGCTACGTCCGCAAGGTGAGCGGCACGAGCGCCGATCATCAGAAGATCCTGCTCAACGGCGTGCCGGGGCAGGCGCGCATCCTGGCCGTTCAGCCGACCGGGACACGAGTCAACTATCAGCCCGTCGCCGATATCATGCTGGAAGTGCATCCGCAGGGGGGCACACCCTATCACGCGCAGGTGCGGCGCATGATCTCGCAGTTTCAGATGATGCAGTTCCAGGTCGGGGCTGTTGTGCCCGTGCGCATCGATCAGACGGATCCTTCCAAAGTGGTGATCGCGCTGTAACCAACTGCCGAACACATCCCGAAGCGAGATCCTTCCTGTGATCTCGCTTTTTTGATTCCTGACACAGGCGGATAGCCAAACCTCCTATTCCACTCTGCCGAGATTCACGCTAACTTTATATATCAGACTATTACACGCCGCGGCGTTACTGCAACGCCTGTTTTCCAGATTCTGCCTGTATGACCCATTCACCCCTTCAGGAAATCATCGCCCTGCTCCGATCAGATGGAACCTTCTCGTACTTCAGTCCATCGTTTGCTGCATTTGTCGGCTGGGACGCCGATTCGCTGTGGACAAAAACGCTCGACAGCCTGATGCATCCCGATGACGTGGCGCGCATTCACGATGAGATGGCGCACCAGAAAGCGCTTGGCGAGACGGTGTTCGATCTCGAATTTCGCCTCGTCCGGCGAGATGGCAGCAGCGTGTGGGTTGATGCGCTGATCGCCCCGCTGGAAGATCCGGCGCAGGATGATGTGCGTCTGCTGGCGATCGGGCGTCTCATCCAGCGCCGGCATGAGCTTGATGTCTCGCTGATCGAAAGCCGCAAACCCTTCGAGAGCGCCTTCGAATACTCGCCGATCGGCATGGCGCTCGTCTCGCCTGAGGGGCAGTGGCTGCGTTCCAACCGCAGCGTGACCCGGTTTCTGGGCTATTCAGCGCAGGAACTGCGCGGGATGACCTTTCAGCAGATCACACATCCCGAAGACCTCGACAAGGATGTCCATCTGCTGCAAAAGGTACTCGCCGGTGAGATCGACACCTATACGATGGAGAAGCGCTACTTCCACAAGGACGGATCGATCATCTGGGCGCTGCTCGGCGCGACGATGATTCGTGACAGGGAAGGCAAGCCGCTCTACTTCATCTCCCAGATCGAGGATATCACCGAACGCAAGCGGATCGAGCTTGAGCTGCGTATGACCAGCCAGCGCCTGCAGATGGCGCTGGAAGGCGCGCAGATCGGGACATGGGACTGGGATATCGTGACCGGCGAAGTGGTGACAGATGAGAACTGGGCAAAAATCATCGGATACAGACTGGGCGAAGTAGACCCGAACTTTGAACCCTGGCTGAGCATGATCCATCCTGATGATCGGGATGCGGTGCTTCAGCGGCTGGACGATCACCTGAAGGGAAAAACCCGCACGTATGTCAGCGAGCACCGACTGCGCGCCAAAGACGGTTCCTGGGTATGGGTGCTGGACAGCGGGCGCATCTCAGAGCGTGATGCCGAGGGCAACCCCCGGCGCGCCGTCGGCATTCATATGAACATCACCGAGCGCAAACTGGTCGAACAGCAGGCGATCGAGCTGGCGCTGGAACGCGAGCGCGTCGAACTGCTGACCAAATTCATCCAGATCGCCTCACACGAATTCAAGACGCCGCTGTCGATCATCCTCTCCAGCCTGTACCTGATGAACCGCACGGACAATCCTGCCACGCGCAGCGAGAAATCCCTTCAGATCGAGGCGCAGGTCAGCCGGATCAATCAACTGCTTGGGATGCTCGAAATCCAGACCCGGCTCGACAGCCAGGTGTCGTTCAAATATCTGCTCATCAGCCTGACACAGATGATCCACATGCGGGCGCGCAAGTATCAGCTTGATGCAGCCAGCCGGGGCGTGGCACTCAATTTCGACCTGAAGCCGGACATGTCCCCCGCTTCCATCGACGAGTCCTTTCTGGCACTGGCGATCGATCAGCTTCTCGACAATGCGCTCAACCACACCCCCCCTGGCGGCAGCATCCTGTTCCGCACCGGAGAAGATGACACGGATGTCTGGATGGAGGTCATCGACTCCGGCACGGGCATTCCGGCAGAGGCAATCCCGCTGGTCACACAGCGCTTCTTCCGGCTGGATGCCGCGCACAGCACCCCCGGTTTCGGCCTGGGGCTGACGATCGTGGATGAGATCGTCAGGCGGCACTGCGGACGGCTTGAGATCGAAAGCGCGCTCGGCGCAGGCAGCACCTTTCGCATCCGGCTCCCGCGC
>SZPD01000021.1 GCA_030263515.1 Anaerolineae bacterium CFX9
TGAACCATGCCCGCCAAAAGCCCACCGCCGAAAATGCCGACAAAGTAGGGCAGCACGTAGCTCATCTCGCCAGCGATCAGCGCCGGACCCAGCGTGCGCGCCGGGTTGAGCGATGCGCCGGAATAGGATGCGCCGGCCAGGATCAGCGCTGCCAGGGTGATGCCGATGACGAACCCTGCCAGTGCGCCCGACCGCCCGAATACGGCAGCCTGGTAGATCACGCTGACCAGAAAGAATGTCAGGACGGCTTCGAGCGCTGCCGCCGTCCACACGTGATCTGCCGTCAGCGATCCAACGGTCTGCCCCAGCGCGGTTGTGCCGGGCGTCATGGCGTTCAGCAGCGCCGCCGCCGCGATCCCGCCGCTGAATTGCCCCACCCAGTACGCCAGCGCGCGCCGCAGAGCCAGATGCCGCGTCAGCAGCAGCGCCGCTGTCACTGCCGGGTTGATATGCGCGCCGGAGATCGATCCGTAGGCGTATATCAGCCCGGCGACGATGCCGCCATGCGCCAGCGATCCGACGATGATCCCCTCGCCGGTCGAGCCAGCGCTGGCCCCCACAAAGACCAGTGTAAATGTGCCCAGCAGCTCGATCAGAGCCGCCTTCCAATGGCTCGGCTGCATCCTTTATGCCGTTGGCTGAAAGCCATCCAGCACGCCGAGTATGCGCCGCTCAATGTCGTCACGCACCTCGCGGAAGACGGCGAGAATCTCGTCGTCACTGCCGGCTGCCTTTGCCGGATCGGGGAAGCTCTCATGCACACGCTTCCCCTGACCGACCCAGACCGGGCAGCTCTCGTTGGCGTCATCGCAGACCGTGATCACCATATCAAACGGCTGACCGACAAATTCATCTACATGTTTGGGGCGCGAACCGACGGTTTCGATACCGATTTCAGCCAGCGCTCTCAGCGCGAACGGATTCACACGCTCGGCAGGAGCCGTCCCGGCGCTCACCGCCTGCCACTGATCGCCGCGCCGGGCGTTGATCAGGGCTTCGGACATCTGGCTGCGCGCAGAATTGCCGGTGCAGAGGATCAGAACGCGCCTCATGCCGGGCATCCGGTCACGACCTGCCCGGTACGGGTCTCGACCCTGACGCAGTTTTCCTCATGCTTCAGCGCAAGCTGCGCGCCCAGCTTCATCAGCGTTTCACCGGCACGCTGAGCCAAGGGCACAGGGCGGGCGATCTCAGTTGCCAGCCGTTCCTGCGCCGCCTCGCGCAGCAGCGTGCGCTGGCGCTCACGAACAAGCTCCAGATTGAACGAATACATGATGTCTCTCTCCCCAGGACTGCTCTTTGCCGAACGATATCTGCTAGGCGGGCTTGCGGGCTGTAATGCGGGCGCTGAAGACGCGCGGCATTCCCGGTTTACGCTCGACGATGCCTTCGGCGCTGGTCTTATCGATCACCTGGATATCGACCAACCCGGCGGCACGCATCATGCCGGTATATTCCTCAACATCAATCGCCCCCGTCACGCATTCTGCCCATTTCGACAGATCGGCGCGCATAGCGTCAGACATTTCGCCTTCGGTGACGATATCGCTGACAGCCAGCCGACCGCCCGGTTTGAGCACCCGCGCCGCTTCCCTGAAAACGGACGGCTTGTCTGGCGACAGGTTGATCACGCAGTTGGACATGATCACGTCAACCGTGTTGTCTTCCACCGGCAGCGCCTCGATGTACCCCTTGCGAAATTCGACGTTCTCCGCGCCGAGCTTCGCCTTGTTGGCATTGGCTTTTGCCAGCATCGAGTCGGTCATGTCCACTCCGATCACACGGCCTGATGCGCCGACCTGTTTCGCCGCCAGGAAGCAGTCGATGCCGCCGCCGCTTCCCAGATCGAGTACGGTTTCGCCCGGCTGAAGTTCAGCGATCGTGACCGGATCGCCGCAGCCGAGCGATAGCCCGGTCACATCGACGGGCAGGTCTGCCACCAGCGCCGGATCGTAGAATGAGGCTGTGCCAGCGTCACAGCAGCCGAAGGTTCCCTCACAGCCTTCCAACTGGCATTCTGCCAGCGCGCTGTAGCGATCCTGCACCGCGATGTGAATGAGATTGCTGTTTTCCATGATGCGTGTGCCCCCTTCAGACACATTGATGAACATCGATATATCGACCGAAAAAAAAGCGCCCGGCAGGTTCAATTCTCGTTCGGACGCACGGGAATATCGTCCAGCGCGACATCGATCAGCGCGGAAGGATCGAGATTCTCGGCAATCATGCCGCAGCACATGCGCACCCGGCTGCGGTTGAGCGTGTAAAGGCGATGCCGTCCCTGTTCACGCACAAACACGAGATTGGCTTCTTCCAGCTTCTTCAGGTGATGGCTCACCGTCGGCTGGTTGACGCGCCCGCCCAGCTTCTCCACCAGGTCATTGACGCTCAGCCAGACACAGCAGAGGTGATTCATCAGCTCCAGCCGTGTTTCGTCGGCGATGACTTTGGCGAATGAGACGATTTCCTGATTCAGCATCATGTTCACCAGTATATATCGACCTTCATCAATATGTCAAGAGCAAAATAACCTATCGTGATCCGCGCAGCAAAAAAGGCGTCCTCTGTCTGAGAACGCCTTTGTGTGCATCATCTGTGATGCGCGATCAATCCATGCCACCCGCAAAGACGGTCTGCGCGTCGGCGGGCTGGCGCTCATAGCTCTGCCTGAACTGGGCGACGTTGACATGCCGCAGCGCCCACAGCGAAATACTCAGCCCGATCACGCCCAGCGCAAATGCCAGTCCGTAGGCGAAATTGTCATTTCCGCTGAGACCCAGCGCAATATCGCGGACGATGCCGCCGCCGCTCACGCCGATCCCGCGTGACAGGGTGACGACCAGCGTCCAGAAACCCAGAAAGGTTCCTGCCTTGCCGAAGGGACTCATCTCCATCATCAGGCCGAGCGCGCCGACGTTCCAGATGCCCAGTCCGATGCCGAGCGTGATCAGCCCCGGCGTGACCAGCCCGCGAATTTCGGCAAACGATGACAGCGCAAACAGCGCAAAGGTAAGGATCAGCACGCTCACGCCGATCGTGCTCATGACCGTGTTCGTCAGCCGCTTGTAGCGCCGACCGAGAAACAGGAAGACGATCGTCCCCAGGATCGCCATGCTGCCCCAGTAGGCGGCGAATCGGGTGGTGTGGCGGGCTTCCATGCCGAAGACATCGCCAGCGAACGGCTCCAGGATCAGGTCCTGCGAGAAAGCGAACAGCATCGAGAGGGACAGGAACCAGAAGAAGAAGCGCGTCTGGCGGTTGCTCCACGCGAGGCGCAGATCGGCGCGCAGCGAACTGCTCTGCGCTTCACGTTCTTCCTGTTTGCTGGCCGCTCTCGAATGGCGCTTTTCCTCACCGACCAGCGAGACGAACCACAGCAGCGCCAGGACGCCCGCCGCAACCACGAACAGCGTCAGCACAGTCTGAGAGGTGAAGCCGATGCCCGTCTGGGCAGCCGTCTCCGCCGCGCCTTCGCTGGAGGGCAGCAGCACGCCGAACAGGATGCCGCCAACCGTGAAGCCGAGCAGCAGGAATGTCCACACGATGCCGACAGCGCGACCCCGCTGTTCCTCGCGGGATCGATCGTAGATCAGAGCCAGGAAGGTGCTGCCGGAAAAGGCATTGCCGAGGCTGAACATCAGCAGCGAAATGGCGATCACGGCCCAGTGCAGCGCGTCCGCCGGGTTGCCTTCCACCAGGCTGGCAGTGGTGATTCCCAGCAGCGCGATGCTGATCGCCATGAGCAGACGCCCGCCCCAGATCCAGACCAGCCGCCGGTAGCCGCCAAGCTGGCGCTGATCGCTCTGGCGTCCCGCCCACACACCGAGCGGAGCCAGAAAGTAGCGCAGGGCGACCAGCAGCCCGATCGGCGTCGCGCTGAAGCCGAGATCGCTGATCATGATGCGGTTCCAGATGCCGGTCGTGATCACGTCTGCCATGCCGGAGCCGAGATGGAACAGCCCGATCTTGAGATTGCGCCCGGTGGACAAGCCGGTCTGTGACGCAGCATCCGGCGCGGTATGCGTTTCCGACATGATTCCTCGATTTATGTAGATTTTTACAGATTTGTATGGAGATTATAGGGTTTTCACCATAGGTCTGTCAAACGCCAGTCTGTGATCTTTATCGTCATTTCATGTGTTTCTCACCAGCGCCGCGCGATGTTAGAATGGGAACAGCGACTTTAGCGACTCAGGGGGGCCCATGAACGACCGAGCGCGTTACAGAAAGATCGTTGTGCCGCTGGATGGATCGGGCTGGTCGCAGCGGGCTGTGCCGCATGCCATCGATATTGCGCGTGCCAGCGGTGCGGAAGTGATTTTGCTGCATATCTTCCGTCCGCCGGGGCGTGAATATCTGGACAGTATCACGCTGGGCGGCGGCGATTCGCAGATTCAGCAGCTTCGTGAGCAGGCGAAGCAGTATCTGATCGGGCTGCGCACCGAACTGCGGCAGGAAAAATGTACTGTTCGTACCCAGTTCATCGAGGGGGCGGATGTGCCGACGATGATCTGCGAGTATGTGCGCAACGAAGGCGCTGACCTGGTCGTGATGAGTACGCACGGACGCAGTGGTCTCAGTCGGCTTGTCTTCGGCAGCGTGGCGCAGGCGACCATGGAATGCCTGGATGTGCCCGTGCTGCTGGTGAAGCCGGATCAGGAACTGCCCTGATCAGTCCGGATGGAATGGCGCTTCGCCCGATGCTGCCAGCGCCCGAATCTGATCCACGGCGTTTTCTGCTGCGCGGCGCTCGGCGTCTGAAAGGGGCAGCGCGGCAAACTCATCCTCATCCAGGACAGTCAGTGTGCCGTCTGGCGCTACGAACACATCCAGCGCCAGGTCGTCGGCGGCGACGGTTGAGTCGGTGATGATCGCTGGGCGTGTAATGTTGCAGTACCAGCCTTTGAGCCTGCCATCCAGCGCATCGTAAATGCGAAAGACGTTGTAGCAGCGGTCGCTGTAGAACCATTCCACGAACCGATCATTGCGCCGGAAGATCACATAGCCTGCGTCGAACGTATCGCGGTTGAAATACGCCTCGATCTGAATCCAGGTGTCACCGCGTGCCACCATCTTTCCGGTATATTCCCACTGCCACTGACCCCGATGATCGTTTTTGATGACGGTGATCATGGCGCTTTATGCCCGCCCCAGAGTGCGCACCACCAGCAGCACTCCCTCGGCAACGTGAACGCGCGCGCTGGACGCCTGCATCACGTTGCTCACGCCGCGGGTCAACCCGAAGAACAGATCTTCATCGCGCAGGGGGTAATAGAGCGCTTCAGTGCGGACGCCGCGAACAGTTCCGGTCATGGGCAGCAGCGAGAGCGTGTCTCCGGGGCTGCCCGCGATCTCATGCGCGCCTGCGCCGATCAGCCAGGCTTCCTGTTTTCCGGCGATCATGCGCGCATCACAGTTTGCCAGAGCGGGCAGCGCCAGCAGAGAGACATTGCTCAGCGTCTGATCCAGCCGATCGCCGATCGCGCCGATCACACGCAGCCAGCGCGCGCCGCGTTCCACCGCCAGCGTCAGTGCCAGTTCCAGATCGGTTTCATCCTTTTCTTCGGGGAACTGCCGGATGTCTGCGCCGCGCTCGTGCAGGGCAGCAACTTCACCGGCAGAGAGCGAGTCCATATCGCCGATGACGATATGCGGCGTAAGCCCGTAATATTCGGCGATGCGCGCCCCGCCGTCCGCCGCCACGATCAGCGTGTCGCGCTGTGCGGCGAGTGCGAGCGCCGCATCCACCATCGCGCCGGGGTTGGGATCGCCGTTGGCAAAGATCAGCACGTGTTGGCTCATGATGTCTCTGCTTTCATCCGCAGCCGCGCCAGCAGCAGCCCGCCGAAGGTGACGATGACGGCAATGCCCGCCAGCGCCACAGCGACGATATAGCCCATGGGGGTCGCCGGTCTGCCAATCGTGACCGACAGACGGGCTGAATACAGCGTGATATCCTCATGATTATTCTCGTCCTGAAAGGCGATCTGGATCGTCATCGGCTGGTCGCCGCTGGGCGCAGTCGGCGTCAGCAGCCACGTCCAGTCGAGCCTGCCCTCACTGCTGAGGCGGGGTTCTCCCTGCGCAGAGGTGCATTCGGCAAAGGCGGCCGTCGGGCACTCCAGCCGGGCGATCAGCGGTGCGGAACCGGTGAAGAAGTGGCTGGGCAGGCTCAGACGCTGACTTCCGGCAGGGTGGGCAGGACTGCCGAGCGCATCCAGCACCAGCCGGATGACGGCGTTATTCCCCGGAGCCACAAGAGTTGTGGCAGTCACACGCAGCACACCCGTGCGTGCTTCGCTGCCATCTTCATCGACAAGGCGCAGCGGAACTTCGGTGATGATCTGCGGATCGGTGGTCGGGATGGGTGTATTTTCGGCGTGCAGCCATGCCGCAGCGCTCGCCAGCGTGAGCAGGAGCGCCGCCCCCAGCGTGATGAACACCATCCACGTGCTCATGCGAAGGCGCGAAGATGCCAAATCGGATGTCCTTTCCGAACCAGTCATGCGGGATGCGCATCCTGCCGATGTCGATCAGGCAGAGCGAACCGCCCGCGCAAGACGTTCGATCGTAACATCATAATCCGGCGGTGTCAGGGTCAGGTGGTGGATATCGCGCAGTTGGCGGATGGCTTCCGGCTGGTTTTCGAGCAGACTATCGAGATGAACACCGGGATGCAGAACGCAGGTGATCGGCTTGTTCTGCTGAACGGCGGTGGTGATCTCGCGCCGAACCCACTCTGAGTCGAGGGAAGTGGGAGCCAGCACGGCGACGAACAGATCGCAGGCGTGGATGGCCTGCTCGATTTCGGTCCTGAAGTGCCCCTTGAAGATACGTTCGAAATCCACCCACACATCGATCCCGCGCTGCACCAGCCCTTTGCTCAAGATCCATGTATCGGCGGTGCTGGTGTCGTGCTGGTAGCTCAGGAAGATGGATGGGCGCGCGCTTTCACGTCGTCTCAGGCTGGTCCTGATCGCCCGCGCCATCAGATAGCCTAGCCCCACCAGCGCCGCCAGAGCCACGGTGAAAACTACCAGCAGGATCGGGCTGTTGTCGGCGGCAGCGCTGGGGCGCGAGACGATCAGCCGCACACGGATCGCAAACGGTGACGACCAGATCCGCTCTGGCACTTCTTCGCCATTCACCATGAGATAGCGATACAGGCGGACTTCGAGATCGCGCCGCCCATCGGCGATCAGCGGCGTGAGGATCCATGACCAGACATGATCGCCCGTGCTGCTGACGCTGCGCCTGATCTGTCCTTCATTATCGCAGCCGGAGAAGCTCCCATCGGCGCAGATCAGTTCCGCCGCCATGATCGGATAGATCGCAAGCTCAGGACTCGTCATCTCATCATCCGGGACGGCGGGCGTCAGCGAGATAGCTTCTGAGGACGGATCGAGTGTCAGGCGCACATAGGCCGTCCCGTCATCATAGATCTGGCGCGGCGCATACAGGCTTGCCGTGCCCATCCCCAGCATTTCGCCGGATGCTCCGCGAATCTCCAGCGGAAGCGTGGTCAGCAGGCTCGGACTGTAGGTTGCCATGAGATTGCTTTGCGTGTTTGCAGAAAGTGCCTCCGCCGAAGACGAAATCAACTCGGTGAGAAGCGCGATCACCAGGCAGATCAGGGCTGCCGCGGCGGCGAACAGTCCGAGCAGGGTGATGCGGCGCGGCGGCGCGCTGGATCGCCCGGAGCGGGGGTTGATCTGCCGCCAGATCACGCGCAGTCCATGCTCAAGGTCAGCGCCATCGAGCGCGGCAGAGACGCGCGGATAGCTCGCCAGTTCCGGCGGCAGGTCGGTTTTTTCGGCACAGGCGACGAAGATCGTGCGTTTGCTGGCGCGCGCTTCTGCCAGATCGGCTTGCAGCCCCTGATGAACGAAGCCGAGCGGCGTGTAATGCAGGATGAACAGGTCGCAGCCGTTGATGAGCGCCGCGCGTTCCGAACGGGTGTGAGTCTGCGGGTCGCTGATGATCAGGTGCTGCGGCAGAAAAGCGTGCCAGCGCTCGGCAATGTTCTGCCGGATCAGCACCCATTCTGCGACCTGTTCGCGGAGACAGGCAACGTAAATTGTCGGCATCCGCAGTTACTCCCGATGCAATTGGGACTCTGAATCTGATCTCGTCCGGCTTCAGCGGGTTCGCCGCCGCCAGCGTTCCTTGAGCGTGATTCGATTGATATCTGCCAGTTCAAGAAATTCGTTGGCAATCCTGAAGAAGCGTTCATCCTCCAGCATGGGAAAATGCCGCACGCCGGGCAGTTGAATCGGCAGCAGCAGATTGTCCTTGTCGGTGGTGACATAGTTCCAGACTTCTTCATTCGGCACCGGGATGATCCCATCTTCGACGCCGTGCACGACCACGATCGGAATCTGAAGCAGGCGCAGCGTGTCGAGCGTCCAGCCGGCATCAAATGTAGCGACGGAAGCCGTGACGGCGCGCGGATCGCTCTTGGCGATGTCGATAGCGAGTTTTTCATAGGTCGGTTCGGTGCGCCGAAAGCAGCGGCCGAGCAGCGCTTCCAGCGGATTCGTCATCAGGACATCGCGCATCGGGTTGATGATCGCTGTGGTGACGCGATCCGGTGGGCGCGCCAGGGTGACATCGGGCGGCGCGCCAGGGTCCGCGGAGGGGGTTGGCGGCGCGGCGGGCTGCGCAGCGCGGGCGCGGGCAGCTTCCAGCAGGGCGGCGCGCATAGCGGCGCTGGCGCTCATGATGGTCGGCGCGTCGGCGCTGTGATCGGCGGGGGTCAGCGCGGGCAGGGTGGGGCGCGATGGCGTGAACACACGCCGGGCTACCGGCTGCCGCGTCGCCAGATCGCCGGGATCAAAGAGCGGCGCGCTGACGATCAGCAGCCGCGCGACACGATCCTGATAACGGCGCGCATACTCGGCGGCGACCAGCGCGCCCAGTCCATGACCGATCAGCGCCGCTTTGGGCAGGCCAAGCTCGGTCATGAAGTCGTCGAGCAGCGTGATCTGATGTTCGAGCGAATATTTGTCCGGATTCTTGGCGCTGTCGCCAAAGCCATACAGATCGAGCGCATAGACGCGGTAGTTATTCTGAAGCTGCTGGAGCGTGGGAACCCAATAGCGCCAGCTTCCCAGCCAGCCGTGGATGAGAATCACGGGGCGACCGCGTCCGAGGACTTCGTAATGTACGAGATCGCCGTTAACCGTAATCGCGCTCATACCTTCACCATCAATCGACCCCGGCACTGTTGAGCGGGCAAAGCCTGCCAGGCCGAAGGTTCGCCGTTGAGAAACACTCTATTTCCCCATCTTCGCCAGGATCTCCGCCAGCCTGCGGGTCAGTTCATCGGGCGAAAACGGCTTGAGGATGTATGCCGCTGCGCCCGCTTCCTTCCCGGACTGAAGCTCTTCATCCTGTCCCTTGGCGGTCAGAAAAATGACCGGGATATCTGCCAGAGAGTCGATCGCCTTGATCGCTTTGCAGGCTTCGTACCCTGTCATGCGGGGCATGCGCACATCGAGCATGATCAGGTCAGGATTGACTTCCTGCGCCTTTGCAACGGCTTCTTCCCCGTTTGCCGCCAGCGTGACGGTGTGCCCTGCAAACATCAGCGTAAAATTGATCAGTTCCCGAATATCCCGCTCATCTTCCGCGACCAGAATATGTGCCATGTATCTCCTCTACTGTTCCGTTTCCGCCGTGCGCTCGCGGAAAGCGGGCACGGTATGCGGTCCGGCGACGGGCAGAGTCACGTAGAACGTTGTGCCCTTGCCGACTTCCGAGTCAAACCAGACGCGCCCCTCATGCATTTCGATCAGGTCCTTGACGATGCTCAGACCGAGACCCGTGCCAGAGACTTCCATCACCAGCGCGGCTTCATCGTTGCGCTGGAAGCGGTCAAACACGCGATCCTTGAAGTGATCCGGGATGCCGATACCGGTATCGCGCACCATGATCAGCACCTGTTCCTCATCATCCGGCTTGAGCGCGGCTTCGACATGGATGCTGCCGCCCGGATTGGTGTAGTTGAAGGCATTGTCGATGATGTTGATCATGATCTGATCGAGCTTCAGCCGGTCTGCCTGGATGGTGGGCAGATCGGGCGCGATCTGGGTCGTCACATGGAGCTTCTTGGCGAGCAGATCAGGCTGTTCGCTGATAGTGTGCAGCGCGTCCATGATCACCGCGCGCAGGTTGACCGGTTCGAGTGAAAGCTGCTCGCCGGAGTCGATCCGCGAGATATTCAGCAGGTCGTTCACCAGTTCTGCCAGGCGATCCGCATTGGTCTTGATCGTTTGCAGGAAGCGCTGCTGTGCGTCCGAGACTTCGCCGCCGCCTCCCATCAGCAGCAGGTCGGCATATCCCTTGATGCTCGTCATCGGTGTGCGCAGTTCATGGCTCACGTTCGAAATGAACTCGCTCTTCATGCGATCCACTTCGACATCGCGGGTGATATCGCGGATCACGGCGACTGTGCCGAGCGGCTGGTCGGCAATGGCGACAGGGGAGGCGCGCATGCTGATCACGTGACGCCCAAAGTCGATCCGATCGATGATCAGCTCGTCATCGGCAGCGCGATCGGGCTGCTGAAGATAATTCTGAAGTGGGCGCACCCAGGGCTGCGCCATGCCGTACACGCTGTTCAGATGCGCCAGCGATTCGCCCATGACGTTGGCGCGCGGCAGATTGAGGATTCGCTCAGCGGCCTGGTTGAACAGGATCACCTTGCCGGCTGCATCCGTCAGGATCACACCGTCGGCGATACCTTCCAGGATGGCGGTGTTCTTTTCGGCTTCTTCCTGTTCAGCGCGCAGCAGGTGAGACATGCGTTCCGCCTGATCGCGGATCAGCGCATAGAGATCGGCATTGCTGATGGCGGCGGCTAGCTGGTTGCCCGCCGCGGCGACCAGGCGCATCTGCGGTTCACCGAAGACGCCCGGCTGCTTCGCCAGCAGCACGACCGCGCCAATGACTTCCTCATTCGTCTCCAGCCGAACGATCAGCGCGCTGCGCCATTCGCCCGCGAACGTGCCGATCTCTTCCAGATCGGGCAGCGTAACCGCGCACAGATCATCGATCACCAGCGTGCCTTCGGTTTCGAGCGCGCGGCTGCGATCCATGATGTAGGTGGCCAGCCGCTCAGTAAGGGTTGCCTTCATCCCGTCCGGCTCAAGCAGCGGCGAGGCCGCGCTGCCGTCGCTTTCGCCTTCGCGGGGCTTGGCGTAGGCCTGATAGCGCGCCCCGGAGTCGCTGTCGCCGCTGTCCAGCGTGGCGCGTGTATAGGGACGTTTCGTGTCGCTGTCGATCAGCAGCACTTCACCACTTTCGGCCTGGATCGCGCTCGCCACTCGCTCAAGCGCGCGCGTCAGCACGCGGTCGATGTCCAGCGAACTTCCAAGTTCCGACGTGATCTGGTACAGCGAATTGAGACGGTCTCGTTCCTGCTGAAGCTCGAATGTCCGTTCCTGAACGCGCTCGTTGAGTTCTTCGGCAAAGTTGCGGACGCGCTCAAACAGGTTGGCATTCTGAATGGCAGCGCCAAGCTGTGCGCCGATCGTTTGCAGGATGCGCTGATCGTTCAAACCGAAGGGGCGGGTTTCATCGAGATCGCGCACGGCAAGCACGCCGAGCGGCTGATCGCCTGCCAGCAGCGGCACGCCGAGATAACGCTTGATCTCGCCCTCGCCGTTGACGATCGAGAGGTTGCGCCGCATTTCGTCTGCGCCGGGATTTTCGCCGCTCAGTTGCAGCGGACGCCGGAAGCGCAGCACGAACGATACCTCGTCATTGCTCAGCCGGCGCGGCGGGATGACCACATCCTGCCCATTGATCACCGCCATCGGGAAGCTGATCATGCCTTCCTCTGCGTCATAGATGGCGAGATAGATATCTTTGGCGTTGGTGATCATCGGGATCTGTTCGCGGATGACGCGGATCATCGATTCGATATCCATCGTCGATGAGATCGCGCGCGAGATCTCGTTGATGATCATCGACTGTTCGACCTGCGCGCTCGTTTCTGTGGACAGGCGGGCATTCTCGATGCTGGTCGCTGCCTGCGCGCCGAGTGCCTGCGCCATCCGGATTTCGCGGTGACTGAAAATGCGCCCGATCGTCGTCTCCACCCCAAGCTGGAGCAGCCCAATGGCCTCACCGCTCACGGTCAGCGGGATGAGGATGCGCATCGCTTCGTCGGCGTCACGCATTTCCTGCGCTTCATACGTGTCGAGGGTCGGATCGTCTCGCTTGAGCGACAGGATATGTCCTTCGCGCAGGGCGCGCAGCTTGCTGGGGAAGCGGAACAGATCGAGGCGTGTGCCGCGCGCTGGCGTCATCATCTCATCGCCATCGCGGTTGACATGATGCTCGACGATCAGTTCCTCGCGCACATTGTCGTAAATCATGACGGCGCAGCTATCCATACTCAGCGCCTGAACGCTCAGCCGGGCGACGCTCTCGAACACATCCTGCAAATCGAGCGAGGCGCTGGTCGCCTGTGCCGCTTCGAGCAGGGTTTCCAGTTCGCGTGTGCGCACCAGCGTCTGCTCCAGCAGGTTGGCGTTCAGCACAGCGATAGCCGCCTGATTGGCGATCGTGCGCGTCAGTTCGGCGCGTTCCGGGTCGAAGCGCAGATTTTCGGGTTCGTCGAGTTCCAGCGCGCCGTTGGCCTGCCCACCGATGCTGATCGGGATCAGCCCATAGCTCTGATAGCCGCGCAGCATCAGTTCCGCCTTGAGCGGATCATCATCCGGCAGCGCCGAGACATCTTCGATCAGGATCGGGTTGACATCGTGCTGTGTGCGCGCAAACGTCGGGCGGGCATCGAGCGGGATGATCGCGCTGGGGGGGGCCTCGCCACGGGGATACTCCACCACCAGCCGCGCCACATTGTTCTCGCCGCGCTCATAAATATAACCGCGAGCCTGCGACGCGCCGTAGATCAGCGCGATCTCGCGGACGGCAGTTTCAAGGATGTTCTCGGTATCGAGAGACTGCGCCAGCGCCATCGACACATTGTTGAGCAGGGCGAGGCGCTGTGTGCGATCCTGCATTTCCTGAAGCAGGTTGGCGTTGACGAAGGCGACCGCGCTCAGGTTGGCGATACGCTTGATCAGAGCGCGGAACTGTTCAAAGCCGAACGCCTCGATCAGATCGCTGCCGAAATGCAGCGCGCCGAGCGACAACCCGCCGGTGATCAGCGGGACGATCAGCGACGTGCGTTCCCCTTCGCGCACCCACTGCCGCAGATCGGGATAGTCGATCTTCTCGTCGGGGGCGGAATAATACAGATAGTCTGCGCCATCTTCGAAGGTGCGCCCCAGCGCCGTACCGGCGAGCGATTCGACTGTCTCTCGCCGCATATTGAGCGAGCTGTCCGGGTTGACCGTCACGTAAACCAGATCGAAGTTGCTGCGGTCAGCATTCAGCATCGCCAGCGTCATCCGTGTGAACGGCAGCAGCCGCAGCGCTCCGCGAGCGACCGACTCGACGATCTCGTTAAATTCCAGCGTGCCGGAGATGGCTTCCATCACCTCATTGAGGCGGGCTTCCTGCTCAGCGCTGCGGGCGGTCTCGGTATAGAGCCGGGTATTTTCAATCGTGGAAGCCGCCTGATGCGCAAAGATTTCCAGCACTTCGATCGCGCTGCGGTCAGGGCGCTTGCCGTCAAACGGGCGGTCAAGGCTGATCACGCCCAACAGTTCGCCGCCTGCGCCGGGAATCATCACCAACAGCATATCGCCATCATGCCAGTCGTCTTTACCCGTCGGATGCAGGGTGCGGCTGGCGTCAAACTCGGTGCTGAGGGTTTCGATCCCCTCGCGAAGCCATGCGCTCATGCGCTCGTAGGGCAGCAGCAGCGATTCGCTGATGCGGAACTCCTCCAGTTTGAAAAGCGCCTTGACCTCGTCAACCGGCATCGTGTACTGCTTGCTGGCTTCGAAGCGGTCGATCGGCATACCCGCCTGCGAAATCCGCCGCAGCATGCCGTGATCGTCCACCAGTGTCATGACGACAGTATCGTAGCCGCAGCTCTGCTGGATGCTGTAGGCGATCGCTTCCAGCATCGTCACCGGGTCTACGTTGCTCTGGATCATCTGGCTGAGTTCAAAGATCTGGTTGAGCTGCTCGACGCGGCGGCGGAGACGATCGCTGCGGTCGCGGTTTTCCTGATAGCGCAGATTGTTGCCGTAGCTGAGCGATGCCTTCGATGCCATCGTCTCGACAAAGGCAGCCGCCCGCTGATCGAAATGATGCGGCTGGCTGTGGTACAGATGGATGACGCCAACGACCTGATCCTCATGCAGGAAGGCGCACGCCAGCCCGGAACGAATGCCCTGCGCTGGCGGCTTGAGTTCGCTCTGCGCGTAATCGTCGATGATGATGGCCTGCGCGCCAGCGATGACCGCCGCGCGTTCCAGGTCGCACAGCGCCGCCCCCAGCCTGCGCTCGCCCAGACGGCGCGCCAACTGTGGGCTGGTGGGGTCGAGCCAGGTGGCTGACGCGGTGAGCATGGCGATCGTGTTGCCTTCCGCTTCGGTGGTGCGGACGGCTTCGTTGCGGATCATGTCCAGCAACCGGTCGAGGTCAAGCGTCTGCGCCAGTTCGTTGCTGACGCGCTGGATGGCGTCCAGTTCCTGAAGGCGGCGGCGCAGGTTCTCGCCAGAGGCTTCGTACAGGCGAATGCGGTCAAGCGCGCCGGCGACCTGGATGGCGACGACCGAGAGAAGCTGCACATCTTCGGCGGTGTAATCCTGTTCGCGCTCCATCACGCCGAGTTCGCCCAGCGCCAGATCGCCCACGCTCAGGGGAACCATGCAGGCTTTGTGAATGTTCATCTGCACGGAGAGTTCATGGTAGGACGGCAGCACGCGCTTGTCGTTGAGGACATCGTTGCTGATGAACGGCCGGCGCGAGATGGCGACGCTGTACTCGAAGCCGGGCGCATAGGCATTCTGAACCAGCGGCTCATTCAACTGCCGCCCGTAGACAAAATGCGGATGGGTGATCAGGTTGCCGGTACGTTCATCCAGGACGTTCAGCCAGACGGCCTCGCTTTTCATCAGCTTGCCGATCAGCCCCAGCACGGGCTTCATATCGTCCTCGGTCGTCATGATCGTCCCGGCGGCTTCTGCGACGGCGCGCAGCAGTTCGGCTTCCTCGGCGCGGCGCTGCGTCTCGCGGAACAGGCGGGTATTTTCCAGCATCGCCGCCACCTGTGCGCCGAAGATCAGCAGCAGGCGGGCATCGCGCTCGGTAAAGTCTTCGCCGCTGCGCTTGTTGCTCACCTGCACCACGCCGACGCGCCGCCCACCGGCAGACATGGCAGCCATCAGCGTCTTCTGCACGCCAAAACCGGCGATGGTATCCGCAAAGCCGGCGCTGATGGCGATCTTGTCGGTCGCTACCTGATTGGTATACCAGTAATCCTCAGTCGCCCACATCTCAGCGAACGGGCTGCCCGGCGTCAGCTCAATGCGGAAGCTGCGCGCGCTGGCTTCATCCACGCCGTAATAAGGCGGCTGAACGACGAGCGCAGTTCCGCTGGCGTTGAAGAGCAGGATGCCTGTCATTTCGACATTCATCAGGCGGGCGATGCGTTCGCTGGTGGATGCGATCAGCTCATCCTCATGCGTCAGTGCGCCGAAAGCCTGCGCGATCTCCTGCAGCCCGATCATCTCGGTATCGCGGCGCTGTTCATCCCGCGAGAGGCGGATATCCTCGATCACGATGGCTGCCTGCGCCGTCAGCAGGCGCATCGTGCGCACGTCTGCGCTGGAATAGCCGCCCGCGCCGTGTCTGTTGGCGACCTGAAGCGCACCGATCCGGCGTGTGCCCACGATCAGCGGCATGAGCAGGGTGTTGCTCACACCGGCGGTGCTGGAGAGGATATGCATGCCGATCGCCTCGACATGCGGCTCATCGCCCAGATCGTTGCTGTACCAGTGCTCCTGTTCCCAGATCGCCCGGCCCGGACTATCCTGCGCCACGGGCACATGATAAAAGCGCGCGACGGCATCGGGCAGGTTGTGGAAGGGCAGTTCAGCGATCAGGGCGTCTCTGCGTTCATCGTAGAGCAGCACGCCCGCCATCTGCGAGTTCATCAGGTCAGCGACGCGCTCCGTCAGCGCGCGGATGACCGCGGCGGCGGCTTTCTCGGTTTGTGCGTCGGATGCCGTCTGATAGTTCGCCAGCGTGACCTGCTGAAGGCTTGCCATCTGTTCGATGCGGCGCGCCTGTTCGGCATAAAGCTCGGCGTTGTAAATGGCAGTTGCCATCGGCTTGGCGACGGCTTGCAGCAGCGAGAGTTCCGCCTGCGTAAAGCGGTTCGGCGTCAGGCTGGCAAGCTCAAAGGTCCCCAGGAAGCGGCTGCCGAGCTGGAGCGGGATGCCGGCGAAACTTCGGAAACTGCTCTCCAGCTTGGGGCGCACAGCGGTATCATCGGCGCGATCCCGGATCAGGACGGGCTTGTGAAAACGGGCGATGTAGCCGCTGACGCCTTCATCCTCGGCATAGCTGCCGCCGGTTTCCGCCAGCGCCAGCACATAGCTGACATCGCCGATCCAGCCTCGCGGATGCAGCAGGCGCGCCTGTTCATCCCACAGGCAAAGCTCACCTGCGTCATACGGCACATACTTGCGCACCAGCGTGAGCAGGGTCTGCGCCACCTGTTCCAGCCCCAGGCTGGCGTTGACGGTTTCGCCGATGTCGTTGGCGAGCATGATCGCGCTCGACAGCCCGACCGCATCGTTTTCCCTCGGCGCTGATTTGCCGGCTTCCCGCATCACGACCACAGTCTGCGCGCCGTCGGGCGCAGGGACGCGGTATGAGGTGGCGTCCACCCAGCGCGAGCCAAGCTGGAAGGATGCATCCATCGGGGCGGCGAACATCTCCAGGAAGGTATCTGACGGGTTGGCAAAACGGGCGAACAGTTCGAGGTCGGGATCGACGTTTTCGAGGGAAAGCCATGCGCGCGCCGTCTTGTTGACGTGGATGATCTGCCCGCGGGCGCTGGCGATCAGAACGGCGTCGTGCGGCGAATCAAGCTGGTGTTTGCGGAAGATGCCGGTTTCCGGTTCGCCGTCGATTTCGGTCAGCGTGCCGGTTTCCGCCGTCAGCCGCCGCCGCTGGTACGTCCAGAGGAACAGCCAGAGGATGACGACAGCGCCGCCGATAAAAAGTATGCCTGACAGTTCCATCGCTCTCGCCTACATCACTCAAATCGAACTGAACGGGCTGCCCACGTCACGAGCCGACCTGCTGATGTGTTCAGACGGCGCGTCGTCGCTGGCGGGCTTACCACGAAGTCAGAATGTTGCTGTTGTTGTCGTCGATGCCTGAGTCGCCCAGCCCGGCTGCGCCCCGGCGCCGATCTTCTGCCGCTAATTCAGTGATTTCGCGAATGTCTGAAAACTGGTTTGTCCGCGTGGAAACCGAGCCGATCGACAGCGTCATCAGCGCGACCTGCCGCTCGCCATACACCGGATCGGGGACGAGGATATAGCCGCGCTCGCGGTCGATGAAGGAGTAATGCTGGCGCACTTCATCATCGAACCGTTCGATGAGCCGCTCGCGCATCGGCGTGGGATCAGCGGCGTGCGAGATGACGACAAAATTGTCTCGACCCGGATGCCCGGCATAGTCATCGGGCGTGCCCACCTCGTCGATCACCTCGCCGATCAGCAGCGCCATGAAGCGGATGACCTCATCACCGGCGACGAAGCCGTAAACGTCAGTGAACGAGTCGAACTCGTTGACTTTGAGGTCGAAATACGTCCATGCGCGGTTGGCATGCATCAGCGTGCGCAGATGATCTTCGATCAGCCGCCCGGTGGGCAGGTTGCTCTTGGAATCGATCTGCGTCTGGCGGTTCGCCGCGGTGATGGCGTTCTGCACGCGCAGTTTGAGTTCCTCAATGTCGAACGGCTTGACGATGTAGTCGTCCGCGCCCAGCTCAAGACCCTGGATCTTGTCGCTGCGTTCGTCTTTCTGCGTCAGGAAGATGATCGGGATATGGCTGGTGCGCGTGGTCGTGCGCAGTTGACGGCAGACATCGTAGCCGTTCATATCCGGCAGCATGATGTCCAGCACGATCAGATTGGGGAGCTGCTTGCGGGTCATGGTCAGCGCATCACCGCCGCGCATGGCAACCTGCACTTCATAGCCCTGACCGCTGAAGTAGGTCTTCAGCAGATTCGCGATGTCTGCATCGTCCTCAACGACCAGAATCCGACCTTTGGTCATTATCGCCCCCTGTGGCGCCTCAGCGTGCTGTTACAATTTTAACACCATAATACTGCTATAGTACCGCGTATGCCACAGGCTGTACGCGAGACAAGCATTAAGGCGTTCGTTAAATCCGTAAAAATTCAGTGAGAATCTTTCATGTCTGCGCGTCACGCGCTCGATGCCTGCGCCGTCACCCGCCGCCTCAGCCACGCGATGATATCGCCGATGACCTGTTCACGTTCCGGCTCATTGTGAATCTCATGCAGCAGACCGGGGTACGTGATCAGCGTCTTGTCGGCTGAGGGCGCGCGTTCATGCACCAGCCTTGACCCGCTGACGGGCGTCACGGCGTCCGCCTCGCCGTGCAGCAGCAGAATCGGCATCGTCAGTTTGTCGAGATTGTCCTTCAGCCAGTGAATAGTGCGGTCAATTTCTGTGCCGGTGCGGACGCGCATCTTGCCGTGCCAGTTCAGCGGGTCTTCCTCGAAGGCGCGCAGCACGGCCGGATCGCGAGAGAGGGTGCTGAGCGGAACCGTTTCTGCCAGCGGCACTTTGGGGACCACACGGGTGATCGCCTTTGCGACCGCGATGACGATGGGCGGGACGGTCTCCGCAGAAGTCAGCGGGCAGCCCGACGTGATCACCCCGGCAAGCCCTTCCGGCCGCCGCGCCGCGTGGGTCAGCGCCAGCAGCGATCCCATGCTGTGTCCGTAGATGAACAGCGGCAGCGCTGGCTGCTCGGCGGCGATCTGGTCTCGGAACTGGCTGATATCCGCCAGCACATGATCGAAATTGTCGATATACGCGCGCAGACCCTCGCTTTTGCCGTGCCCCCGATGATCGAGCGTGAAGACGCCGAAATTGGCTTCGACCAGCGCATCGATGACATGCCCATACCGTCCGTGATGCTCGCCGTAGCCGTGAATGAGCAGAACGACTGCCGCCGGATGCTCTGGCAGGATGCTCACGGCGTAAATCCGGCTGCCATCAACCCGGCTGCTGAATGTAATATCTCTGGAAAGCGCCATGTTCAGTATCCCCTGCTAATGTCTCAACTGTATTTTTCAACGGACGGCAGGAATGCCTGTTCCTAATAGTCCCTGCGATGGGGGGCATTGATGACGTTCGCCGTACCCTTTATTCCAGATAATTGGCTTACATTCAGACACATGTATAAGGAATATCATACAATTCGGAAGTGACTATCGACTACCAGTGACTATGGACTACAATGAAGATCACAGAGTGAATGCAATCCCGCGGATAGCATACCGCATCTCCGACCCGCTGCGATCACACTCGACAGTCCAATCACATTTTCGGGGCAGCCAGTGACAGAACAACCTATCAGCGAAGACGCGATTCGGCGTTTGCAGTTTCACGCCGAACAGGCGGGCTGTTCGGTTGACGATCTGATTGACCGGCTCCTCAGCAGCGCAGCGCACCCTGAACTTGAAGCCCTCAGGCATGCCCTCGATAACGCGGTCCCGGCTGTTGTGGTGGATGCCCGCGCGCCGGGAAAGCCCGTCGTCTACGCCAATTCCGCCTTCACCACCTTGACAGGCTATCCTGAAGCTGAAGTGACCGGCACTAATCTTCGTTTCCTCTACGGCGCTGACGACAGGCAGCCCGCGCTGGAGGCGCTGCGCGATGCACTGCGCAGCGGAAGCAGCGCCGATATCACCGTGCGCAATTACCGTAAGGACGGATCGCTGTTCTGGAATCATCTGCGCGTGATCCCGCACCGCGATTCCAGCGGCGAGGTGCTGTACTTCGTCGGGCTGCTGCATGATGTGACCCAGCAGAAGCAGCTTGAAAGCGCGCTCAGGACCTCAAGCGAGGCCTATCGCTTTTTCACCGATAACAATACGGATGCCATCTCCATCCACGATGCGGATGGACGCTTTATCTATGCCAACGATGTTGAACTCCAGCTCACCGGCTACTCGCGCGAGGAACTATGGGCTTTCACACCCGCAGAACTGAGCCTGCTGATCCATCCTGATGATCGGGCGCGGGCGTGGGAGGATATGCGCCATCAGATTCAGCAGGGGAAGCCGATGTCGATGGTGGAATTCCGGCTGCGCCGCAAGGATGGCCGCTATGTGTGGGTAGAGACCTCCGCAAACCCGATTCGTGATGAGAATGGCGATGTCGTGCAGTCGATCGGCATCACACGCGATATTTCGCGCCGCAAGGAAGCGGAGCAGGCGATCCGCTATCAGGCGATGCTGCTCCAGCAGGGATCGGACGCCATCATCGCGACCGATCGCGCGCTGCATATCACGTCATGGAATGACTCGGCAGCGCGGATTTATGGCTGGACGGAAGCTGAGGCGCTGGGGCAGGCGATCGACGATCTGCTGCAAACCGAGTGGATCAGCGCCTCGCAGGCAGAAGCCCAGACCACACTGCTGCAAACCGGTGCATGGCAGGGAGAGATCCGGCAGCGCATCCGCAGCGGCGAGTTTCGGTTTATTTCCGCATCGGTCAGGCTGGTCTACGATGACAGCGGCGAGCTGGTCGGCGGGGTGACGGTCAACCGCGATATCACGCGCCGCAGGATCGCCGAGAAGATGGCGCTGGCGAAATCGCGCATCGCCCACATCACCTATGTCGAGGAGATCGACGTCACCGCGATCGAGGAACTGCGGGCGAAGCTGAACGGCGAGAAGAAGCTCAACGACGGCATCATCGCCTC
>SZPD01000446.1 GCA_030263515.1 Anaerolineae bacterium CFX9
GTGGAAGTGCTGGCCACCAACGTCCACTGGAATTTTGCGCCCTGCCTCGCCGTCACGCAGGATTATCGCTGGGGGCGCACCTACGAGAGCTACGGCAGCAATACCGGGCTGGTCAGCGAGTTGGGCGCGGCGTATGTGCGCGGCTTGCAGGCGGGCGGTGTCGCCGCCTGTATCAAGCATTACGTGGGCGACGGCGCAGCAGAGTGGAACACGCATCGGACGGTTTCCTGGGCGACCTTCTGGGAAAGCAACGGCGGCATGTGGACGATCGATCAGGGGGATGTCAACCTCGATGAGCCGACGTTCCGCGCCGTCCATCTCGCGCCATATCTGGCCAGCCTGGAAGCCGGGGCGCTCACCGTCATGGCTTCCTTCAGCAGTTGGCGCGGACTGAAAATGCACGCGCACCGCTATCTGCTGACCGATGTCCTCAAAAATGAGCTGGGTTTCCGCGGCTTTGTCGTCTCCGACTGGATGGGGCTGAACCAGATTTCGCCGGATATGTACACCTGCGTTGTGCACTGCATCAATGCCGGCGTCGATATGGTGATGGTTCCTTACGACTACAAGGGTTTCATCAGCACACTCACGCAGGCGGTCGAAAATGGCGATGTCCCCCTCAGCCGTATTGATGATGCCGTCCGCCGCATCCTGTACGTGAAGCAGCAGCTTGGCTTGTTCGAGAAGCCGCTGGTGGACGAAGCCCTGATGGCGGAGTTCGGCGCGCAGACGCGGCGAGAGCTGGCGCGCGAGGCAGTCCGCAAATCCCTCGTCCTGTTGAAGCATGAGCGTGCCGCGCTGCCGCTCTCAGGGCAGTCGAGCCTGCTCATCGCGGGGGATGGCGCTGATGACATGGGGCTTCAGTGCGGCGGCTGGACGGTCGAATGGCAGGGGGCGCGCGGCAGCATCGTTCCCGGTACGACGCTCGTGCAGGCGCTGCGCAGCCGCCTCGGAGCGGAGGCTCTGAGGTTCGATGCCGAAGCGAATTTCCCCGCCGGTACACATGCCGATGTCGGTGTACTCGTCGTCGCAGAAGAGCCGTATGCCGAGGGCTGCGGCGATCGTGCCGATCTCAGCCTGACCGAAGCCGATCATGCTCGCATCGAACGTCTGCGCCCGCTGGTCGATAAACTCGTGCTTGTCATCTATTCCGGTCGCCCGCTCATCATCACGCCGATCATCGATCAGTGTGATGCGGTGGTGGCTGCGTGGCTGCCCGGCAGCGCGGGCGAGGGACTTGCCGATGTGCTGTGCGGCGATCATCCGTTCACCGGCAGGCTGCCGGTCGAGTGGATCGCTTCCATGGATCAACTGCCGATCAGCCGCCTGGCAGAGCGCGGCGAGCAGCCTCTGTTCGCCTATGGCTTCGGCTTGTAAAAGCCAGCGATGACTGGGATACAAGGAGGTGAGTGGACGCCATGCGCGGCGTCCACTCACACCTTCCGGGACGCAGACGCAGCGACGACAAGAATGTTGCCTGTTGAAAAACGTACAGGCTTCAGTTGTGGGAAAAAGAGGCGCTTTCTCGCGCCGCGCAAACAAAAGGACGTACCTGCCTGGGTACGCCCTTTTGTCTGATGGCCGCAATGAGAGCTTCAACGATGGATGATAAAGATCCTAGCCAACGACGTTGGCAGCCGGGACAAAGATGTTATTCGCCTGGCAGGCGATCCAAACCTCAACGAAGCCATTCTCGGCTGTACCCGCGTACCATGTGCCCGCAGGCAGGTTGAAGCCGGTATACGCATCTTCGCTCGGCTCAAAGAATGCCAGCGCGCCGGCGGGGATGCTGCGGATGACGAAGTCTTCCGGGGTCGGGTTCGGGCAGAAAGCTGTGGCGGCCTCAGGTGCTTCCTCACAAAGGACGGTGACATTCACATTACCATCGTCTATCCTTGCGAGGACACCTTCGGTGAATGCCGGGTTGGTGTAGCTGAGTTCATAGGTTCCTGCCGGGGGAAACGGCGGATCATCATTGTAGAACTCAACATACGCAACGAAATTCCCATCGGCATAAAAAGACACCCAGTACCCTGGTGAGGTGTCACCATCATTATAGGCTTCGAAGGTGACCGTATTGGTTGTAGAATTGCAGACCACGGTAGCGGTATCAACTGTCCACTGATGGTTGGCCAGCGCCGGCAGGGCGGCGATCAGCATCACACCAGCGATTACTACAAAAGCGAGAATCTGTCGTCTCATAAGAGAAATCCCCTGAAAGTTTGTCAGACAGAATTATTATAGGGTATAGAGAATTTTCATGGAGCCTGAAAAGTCAGTTTACGGCAAATCTTAACGCAACGTTACGTAATGTTCGGTAAGCCGCCCCAATCTGACAATTTTTTACAAGATACTTTTTGTATCACAACGAAAAATCAATGGAATTATCAGAGCAGGTTTGCGCCATCCGTTGCCCCGGTAACGTAAATGGCGGGGTTCAGCCCGGTTTCCGCCATATAAGCTGCCGAGACCGCCTCGCTGAAAGCCTGTGCCGCATCTTCGCGCACCAATGCCACCGCACAGCCGCCGAAACCCGCCCCGGTCATCCGCGCCCCAAAGCAGCCCGGCTGCGCATCGGCAATGGCGACGATTGCGTTAAGCGCGGCGTTGGTCACCTCGAAGTCGTCGCGCAGGCTGGCATGACTGCCGCGCATCAGACGGCCGAGTTCGGCAGCATCGCCAGCATCCATGGCGTGCTTCGCTTCGACGGTGCGGGCATTCTCGCTGACGATGTGACGCGCGCGCCGGAAGACGACCGGATCAAGCGCTGCCTGGGCAGCGTTGAGCTGATCGAGTGTA
>SZPD01000447.1 GCA_030263515.1 Anaerolineae bacterium CFX9
GCCGTCCGCCGCCCGGACCGCAATCGTGTAGCTGGTGATCGTCTGGTCAAAGGCGAGCGCGTTGATCATGAATTCACTTGCCGCCCAGGCAGCCAGCCCCAACGCCAGCGCGCAGCCCGCAGCGTACAGCCAGAGGCGGTAATCCCGCTCTACCGTTGGCTTCAAAGTATCCGTTTTCATCGTTGGCCGTTCATGCTCACGGTCTACAGTTTTTCGATCACGCGCAGTCTGGCGCTTCGGCTGCGCGGGTTGAGCGAAGCTTCCTCATCTGAAGCCGTGATCGGCTTGCGTGTGATCAGCCGCACGCTGGCGTGGTGACCGCACACGCAGACAGGCGTCTTCGGTGGGCAGATGCAGTCCGTCGCCGCCAGCCGGAACGCTTCCTTGACCAGCCGGTCTTCCAGGCTGTGAAAGCTGATCACGGCGAGCCTGCCGCCCGAACGCAGCAGATCGATGGCCGTCGGCAGCACCGCTTCAACCGCCGCAAGCTCGTCATTGACCGCAATGCGCAGCGCCTGGAACGTCCGCGTCGCCGGGTGGATTGTGTCCCGATGACGGCGCGGCATGACCTGTTCGATGCGGCTGGCGAGCTGCTGCGTTGTCTCGAAGGGGCGCGCCTTGACCAGCGCGCGGGCGATCTTGCGGCTTTCACGTTCTTCGCCATAACGGAAGATCAGATCGGCGAGATCGCGCTCTTCCATCGAGTTGACGAGATCGGCTGCCGTCAGCCCGCCGCTTTCCGGATCGAAACGCATGTCGAGCGCGCCATCGTGACGGAAGGCGAAGCCGCGCCCCGGCGTGTCGAGCTGCATGGATGAGACGCCGAAATCGAGCAGGATGGCGTCTGCCGTATCCCAGCCGAGATCGCGCGCCGCGCGGCGCATCTCCAGATAGCTGGCGCGGACGATATGCGCGCGATCGCCAAACGGAGCCAGGCGCTGTGTCGCCAGCGCGATCGCCTGCGGGTCAAGATCCATGCCCAGCAGTTCGCCTGCGCCGTGTTCGAGCAGCGCCGCGCTGTGTCCCCCCGCGCCAAGCGTGCCGTCGATCACGCGGGATGGCGCACGGCCTTCCGGCATGAGCGCTTCGAGAACGGGTTGAAGCAGGACAGGAGTGTGGGCTTCAGCCAAAGAATGAGTACCTTGTGCTCTGGAGTCCTGTTGATCCTAAACCCCAATCCGCTTGCAGACAACTCGCATTTTTGACGATTCTTCATTAAAATTTAGAACAGAATTGCAACCGTTCAGCAACTGCATTCCAAGATGAAGCGCGCCACACTATGACCTTCCAGCCGTCTGATCACATCCGGACGATCCTCAAAAACCTGCCTGACCGCCCCGGCGTCTATCTGATGAAGGATGAACACGGGACGATCATCTATGTCGGCAAGGCGAAAGTCCTCAAAAATCGCGTCCGCAGCTACTTTCAGGCAAGCGCCGAAAACAGCCTGAAGACTCTGCAACTGCGTGAGCGAATCCGTGATATCGAATACATCGTCGAGGAAAACGAGATCAAGGCGCTGATCCTTGAGGAAACGCTGATCAAGCGGCACAAGCCGCGCTTCAACGTCAGCCTCAAGGACGACAAGAAATACCCGTATATCAAGGTGCGCTGGCATGAGCCGTATCCCAAAGTCGAGACGACGCGACGCCTTGAAAACGACGGATCGCGCTATTTTGGGCCGTATGTGGCGATGTGGGCGGTGCAGGAAACGCTCCAGTATCTGCGCAAGGTGTTCCCGTATCTGACGTGCGACCGCGAGATCACAGGCAAGGACCCGCGCGCCTGTCTGTTTCACGATATCAAGCTGTGTAATGCCCCCTGTATCGGCGCGGTGACGCAGGCCGAATATCGCGCCATGATCCAGGAACTGATGGATACGCTCAGCGGCAAGTCTGAGTCGGTCGTCGCCCGCCTGACTGCCGAGATGAATGCAGAGGCGGAAGCCCTGCATTTTGAGCGTGCCGCGTCGATCCGCGATCAGCTTCAGGCGATCGATCTGATCACCAAGAAGCACAAAGCCGTCAGCGAGAATTTCGTCGATCAGGATGTGATCGCGCTGGCGCGCGATGATGGCGAGACCGTAGTACAAATTCTGTTCATCCGCAACGGCAAGCTGATCGGCAGCGACTCGCGGCGGCTGGACAATGCCGACGGCGTTGCCGACGACGAAGTGCTGCGCGCCTTCATGCAGCGCTTCTACAGCGACAGCTCAGATGTGCCGAGCGAAGTCGTGCTGCCGACGAATGTCGAGGAAAGCCGGATCATCGAGCGCTGGCTGAAGGACAAGCGCAGCGGCAAGCGCGTCACGCTGACTGTACCACAGCGCGGCAACAAGAAGGATCTGCTCGAAATTGCGCATCAGAATGCCGAGGAAACCCTGCGGATGTTCCGCGCGCAGTGGGAAGCCGATACGCACAAGCATGAAACGGCACTGGCGGAGCTTCAGCAGGCGCTCAACCTGAAGTCGCCGCCCAACCGAATCGAGTGCTTCGACATCAGCACAACCCAGGGAACGGCGATCGTCGCCAGCCGGGTGATGTTTGTGCAGGGTGCGCCCAAAAAGAGCGAATATCGCCGCTTCAACATCCGCACCGTATCGCATCAGGGATCGGATGATTACCAGTCGATGCGTGAGGCGCTCACTCGGCGCTTCAACCGCTGGAAGCAGGCTGTTGAAGACCCTACCCCGATCGCCCCCGGCGGCGAAGATCGCGATGAGACCTGGCGCATGCTGCCCGATCTGCTGATGATCGACGGCGGCAAAGGTCAGCTTGGCGTGGC
>SZPD01000448.1 GCA_030263515.1 Anaerolineae bacterium CFX9
GACGCGAATATCGTCTTCCGGCAGGTTCATCGCCAGCGCGATCTGGTTGCGATCCTGATAAGGGATCTGAGAGCCGACGTAGATCGTCAGCTTGCGGTGATCGGCATCGTAGCCCGCCGGCACGCCGATAGCGCATTCCGGTTCCAGGAAGGCATGTTCTGTAGTGGGCGTTCGGTACGTATGCTCGACGATGACATCGCTCTCCGCAAACCCCCGCTCGATATCGCCATGCCGCACCTTGATGTGCTTGAGCAGATTGCCCCCCTCACGCCCTTCATGAATGATCGGCGCATCCAGCGAGTGGGCAAAGACAGGGCTGTCAACCACCGTCAGCGGCTCATACTCAACCTCGATCAGCGACAGCGCACGTTCGGCGATCTCCTGTGTATCCGCCGCGACGATGGCGACTGCATCCCCCATATAGCGTACTTTTTCGCCCTCGCCACACAGCACAGGCCAGTCCCGATAAACCAGCCCATGCAGATTCTCGCCGGGGACATCCGCCGCCGTCAGAACAGCGCGGACACCGGGCAGCGCTTTCGCTTTGGCGGTATCTACCCGCTCCAGCCGGGCATGGGGATGCGGCGCACGCAGCGTCCGCGCAAACAGCATACCTTCAAAAACATAGTCATCGGTGTATTTCGCAGCGCCGGTTACACGATCGACCACGTCCTGAACGACTTCGTTGTGCCCGACGCTTTTCAGCGGCGTCATGCGTTCAGGATCATTAACCGGCAGCTTCGGGTCACCGCGCCGCACCGCCGCCGCAGACATGATCGCGTTCATCACACTGACATAGCCCGTGCAGCGGCAGTAGGTATCCTTGAGCGCTACCCTGATAGCGTGATCATCCGGCGTTGGGTTCTCGCGGAGGAGCGCATCTGCTGTCATGATCAGCCCCGCAGTACAGAAACCGCACTGCACTGCGCCATGCTCGATGAAGGCTTCCTGAAGCGGGTCGAGATCATCTCCCTGCGCCAGCCCTTCAATCGTGCGAATATCCGCTCCCTGCGCCTTGAAAGCCGGATAAATACACGAGTTGATCGGGATACCGTCAATCTGCACGGTACAGATGCCGCATTCCGCCTCTTCACAACCGATTTTCGTCCCCGTCAAACCGAGGTCATAGCGCAGCACCTGCGCCAACGTGCGCGATTCCGGCACGTCCAGACGATGGTCGATCCCGTTAACCCGAAGATGCAGTTCGCTCATCACAGACCCCGTGAATTCACTTCTCTATGCGCCTGCCTCATCCCATGCCGACGCCTTCGGCGACCGCTTCGCCAAGCTGGGCGCGGCGAACCGCCAGCGGCAGCGCCTGCCGCAGCAGCGTCTCGATCATCAGATGACGATATTCGCCAGTAGCACGATATCTGCTCGTCCGCGGCGAGAGACTCGCCAGCCCCGCCGCTACCGCAGCGTCGATCGTCCGCTCAGACACCGGCGCACCGTTGAGAGCCGCTTCAACCTCTGCGGCGCGTACGGGCGTCGATGCAACCGGCGCAAGACAAACGCGGGTTTCATGGAAATGATCACCCGCCTGATTCAGCCGCACCCATACGGCACAGCCCAAAATCGGCAGCGCCACACCCTGCGGACGCATGATCCGTTTGAAGGCGCTGCCTTCACGGATGCCCGCCAGCCGAAATCGAAACGCCACCAGCAGATCACGCCCGTGATCGAGCGCAGAAACGCCGGCTCCCTTGAACAACGCCGCCAGCGGCAGCCATTCCCGCCGTCCGTCATGCCACGCCACCTGTGCCTCGGCGTCGAGCGCGATCAGCGAAGTCGTGCCATCAGCGGCGGGCAGCGCGTGAGCCACGTTGCCGCCCAGCGTGCCGACATTGCGCACCTGAGGTCCCCCCACGACGCCGCAGCTTTCCACCAGGCAGGTTGCGCCCGATTCCAGAACGGGCGATTTCACGATGCGCGCATGAGTCACCGCCGCGCCGAGCGTGCAGCGTCCGTCCGTCACATCGAGTTGATTGAGTTCAGGGATACGGGTGATATCGACCAGCGCAGGGACAGGATGCGCCTCGCTGCCGTGCTGAAGATCGATCATGAGATCGGTCCCCCCCGCGATGATCCTCGCCTCTCCACGATACTGCTCAAGCGTGGCGAGCGCTTCTTCCGTCGTTTGGGGGGTATGATAGTTTTTCCAGGCGGTCATCAGAGCCAGATTGTTTTAAAAAGCTGAGATGATGGTGAAGATAGCAGGGTCATAGAGAAATAGCAACCAGAGACGGATTGTGCAATCTGCTCGAATGACCCTGCCAGATATAAGGGCTGCCTGGGGAACGAGATTCAGGCAGTCTGCGTCAGCGCCAGCACGGCATCCAGAAGCGCCCCATTCGTGGCGATCGACTCGCCTGCATGAATGGTCGGGATTCCCTGCCAGTCTGTGAACGTGCCCCCCGCTTCCTCCAGAATGACGCCAAAAGGCGCACAGTCCCAGACGTTCATGATCGGATCGATCATGATGTCGGCGCGCCCTGTCGCAACCAGCAGATAACCGTAGCTGTCGCCCCAGGTTCGCTGAATGTAGGTGCTTTCCAGCAGGCGGCGGTAGGCAGCATCCATGCCACGCGCTTCATAGCCGGTCACGTCGCTCATCAGCAGGACGGCATTCGCCAGCGCCGCAGTTGAGGACACGTGGGCGCGTCGTCCATTCCAATATGCGCCGCCGCCGCGTGATGCGTAAACCGTCTCATTGAGCGCCGGGAAATGCGCGACGCCGACCACTGGCGAGTCGTTCTCCAGCAGCGCCAGCAGGTTGCC
>SZPD01000022.1 GCA_030263515.1 Anaerolineae bacterium CFX9
GCCAACCGGCGATGCGCTCGCCTACACCACGCTGACCGGCGCGCGCGTCTACATGGACTCCGGCAGCGGCGCGGTCTTTCAGGATCTGGCCGATGGCGGCGCGTATGTCAGCCTGAGCTGGTCGCCGGGGGGAACATTCCTCGCCGCAGAGACCGATCAGCAGGTATGGTGGCTGTACCGCCGTGATGGCGACTCCCTGTCCCTGACGAGTGTGATCCCGTCTTCGATCGGCACGACCTGGGTGAGCAACGCCGAACTGATCTTTGCGCCCGCGGACGGCGGTCTGCTGCTGATGAACCTCGCCGCCGCCAACGCCCAAAGCACCATCCTCGATACCAACGTCTTCTACCGTCTGCCAGGGCTGACCGCCGATGATCGCCTCGTCTTCTTCGCCCGCCCGCAGAACGATCCGGGGATTCCGGAAGGATTCGGCATTCTTCAGCGGCTGGCTCGCGGCGCGCGCCAGGTCGAAACCATCGGTCAGCAGCCGATCGCGCTCAATGGGCTGCGCTGGGCCCCCGGCGCGCAGTGGATGATCGCCTTTCAGGGCGGCGTATTAGGTCTGTATGACCCGACGACCGGTGCGGGCGTGCCGTTCGCCATCAACAACGCTGTCTCGTATGCATGGGGACCGCTGGCGCTCGAAGCGCCGCCGCTGCTCATCCTGCCCACCGCCACGCCGCCGATCGCAGAAGGTCAGCCGGAGCCGATCGCGCTGCCCACGCCCGGCGTTCCTGAACCGGAGACTGAAACTGAAGCCGTGGCACAGGCGCTGCCCACACCGCCGCCCGCTGCGGGTTTCGTCCTCGATGCAGCCGGCTGGTTCCTCCATCCGGATACTGGCGGCACGATTCAGGTCTGGCGGCTGCCGGAAAACGGACAGCCCGCCTTCCGCTTTACCGGCTCGGCGACGAATGTCAGCGAATTTGCGCCGTCCCCCAACGGACAGGCAGCAGCCTATGTGGCGGGCGGGCAGCTCTGGCTACAGCGCTTTGAGGTTCGCCAGCCAAGTCTGCTCGCCTTCCTCAACGGCTTCGCGCCCAGCACACCCGCCTTCAGCCCGGACGGACGGCAGATCGCCTACGTCGAAGAAGCGGCGCTGACCGGCGGTATCTGGCTGTCCACATTGGGCGCAGAGCCGACGCGCATCCTTGCCAATATCATCGACCGCGGCGAACAGAATCGCACTTACCGCCGCCCGCAGTGGTCACCGGATGGCACGCGCCTGCTGCTCGATGTCTATCTGAGCGGCGGTGTCGTGTCCGCTGTGCTCGATATCGCCACTGGAACGCTCATCGAAGGCGCGTTCACCCGCCCAGACGATCCGCGCGCGGTGACGGCAGGCTGGCTGTCGGCAGATGAGATCGTCGCTTTCGTCGATGCCAACGCCAATACCGAGATGGCGACTGGCTTTTACCGCTTCAGCGCCGACGATCTGACTGAAATTGAAGCGTCCTTCACCCCGCTGCCGCCCACAACGCTGGTGCGCTCGGTAGTCTCGATCGACGGGCAGCGCTTCCGCGCGCTGCTGGCGGATATCAACTATCCTGAAGCGCTGCTGCGCGTGGTCGATGTGAACGGGACGAACCTTGCCGATGTGCTGGTGATCCCGCCGCTGTTTGCGCCTCGCCTCTCGCCGACGGCACGCCTCGTCGCCGGTTACGGCAGCCTCACCGCAGCAGACGGCTTTCAGCAGGGCCCGCTCGTGATCATCGATCTCAGCACTGGCGCGCCCTCACAACTCAGCCAGCCCGCCTCAGTCTGGGGATTTCGCTGGACGCGCTAACACCTTTTTATCCCGGCTGAAGGTGCTGCGCTCACCACTCCGGTGAGATGCGGAATCGTCATAATTCATAACAATTTCGCGCAAATCTGGCGTATTGTTAAGACAACACTCATACAAGTGACGTACTATGCAGCTATTCCTGATTCTGCACCAAGGGATGAATGTGTATGTCTGGTGAACGAATTCTTCTGATAGAGGATGAAGCTCGCATCGCGCAGTTTGTCGAGCGCGCGCTTATTTACGAAGGCTACCGTGTGAGCGTTGCGCGGGATGGACAGACCGGTCTCGGCATTGCGCGGGATAACCCGCCCGATCTGGTCGTGCTCGACTGGATGCTGCCGGGGCTGGATGGGCTGGAAGTCTGCAAACGTCTGCGCGCCGCCAGCGATGTGCCGATCCTGATGCTGACCGCCAAGGATGATATCAAGGATCGCGTTCAGGGGCTGGATGCCGGGGCAGATGACTACCTGGTCAAGCCGTTCTCGGTCGATGAGCTGATGGCGCGCGTGCGCGCGCTCTTCCGCCGAAGCACGCCGACCTCTCGCCCGGAAATCCTGCGTTTTGCCGATCTGACACTCGATACGGGGACGCACCGCGCCTATCGCGGCGAGCGCGCCATCGACCTGACCGCCAAGGAATACGAACTGCTCGAACTGTTCATGCGCAACCCGCGCCAGGTGCTGACGCGAGATGTGATCTTCGACCGCGTATGGGGCTATGACTTCGGAGGCGAAAGCAACATCATCGAGGTTTATGTGCGCTACCTGCGCCAGAAAACCGAACAGCATGAGGAACCGCGTCTCGTCCATACGGTGCGGGGCGTCGGCTATGTGCTGCGTGAAGAGGAATAGTTTTCCGGCGCATATTCGATGACGATCCGCAAGCAACTCATCCTGTGGTACAGCGGGCTGCTGGCGCTGATCATCGTCCTGTTTGGCGCGATCCTGTTCGGCGTGACACGCTGGGTGATGGTCAACAGCGTGGATACGTCATTGAATGAAACGGTCGATCAGGTCTGGCGCAACAGCAATGCCGCACTCGTCGGCGAGTTCGGCAGCCCGACCGGCATCGTGATCCAACTGCCGGAGCTGGATATCTTCCGCGCTTCCGGCGTTGTGGTGCAGGTATGGGATATGAGCGAGGACGTGCCGCGGCTGGCACGCTCCAGCAGCAATCTGGAAGGCTACCGCGCCCCGCTCGACGCCCGCGCGCTGAGCATCGAAGCCGAGATCGTCCTGCACGACTCGCAGCCAGCGCCAACTCTGTTTACCAACCAGTTCATCGACAACCGCGAGTGGCGAGTGCTGACGCGCCCGATCGATATCTGGGGCAAGCGCATCGTCATCCAGACGGCCACCTCGATGGAGACGATCAATGCTGCCAGCCGGGGCATTCTGATCATCATGCTGGGCAGTATGGGCGTGGCGCTGATCGGCAGCAGCCTGGTCGGCTGGATGCTGAGCGAGCGCGCCCTGAAGCCGATCGAGTCGATCACGGAGGCTGCCTCGCGCATTGCCGAAGCGGATGATCTCGCCACCCGCCTGCCGTGGACAGGGCCGATGGACGAGCTGGGAAAGCTCACATCCGTCTTCAACCACATGATGGAACGTTTGCAGCATCTGTTCAGCGTTCAGCAGCGCTTCGTGGCCGATGTCTCTCATGAACTGCGCACTCCGCTGACGGCGATCCGTGGTCATGTGGAACTGATCAAGCGCTACGGGATGGATGAGGAGTCTTTCGATGCCATCGCCAGCGAAACCGAACGCATGCACCGGATGGTCAATGATCTGCTGCTGCTGGCAAAGGCAGATTACGGCGGTCTGACGCTCACGTTGTCGCCGCTCGATCTCGATACGATCATCAGCGAGACGTATCGCGAGGCGAAAGTGCTGGCCAAGGATCGCGATCTCAGGATCACGATCCGCGATTACGAGCCGGTGCGCGTCAATGGCGATGCTGACCGTCTGAAGCAGCTCATGCTCAATCTGGTCAGCAACGCGATCAAATTCACGCCGGATGGCGGCACGATCACGATCAACCTGCGCAAGGACAGCGAGAACGCCATCGTCGAGGTGATCGATACCGGCATTGGCATTGCCGAGGAAGATCAGAAGCGCGTCTTTGACCGTTTCTTCCAGGCGGAAACATCCCGCGCGCGCGATGTTGTCAAGGGGATGGGAACGGGGCTGGGACTCAGTATCGCTAAGTGGATCGTCGAGGCGCATCGCGGGCATATCAGCGTCGAAAGCCAGCTTGGCAGCGGCTCAACCTTCACCGTCACGATCCCGCACATCGAACCGCGCACCGTCTCGCCGACCGCGGTCACACGTCCACGCCTCGGCATCATCCGCCGCACCCCGATGATCGCCCTCAGCCATACCGAAAGCGGCAACGGCAGCAGCACGATCGAGGAAAAGGAAACGCGCGCCTAGCCCGGCGCAATCGTCAGCGTGTAGGGCATGCGCGCCGTCGTGACCGGCGCTGTGCCGGAGAGCGCAAACAGCACTTCCTGGGTGTTCGGCGGAAGGTCCAGCGTCCAGCGCGCGCCGTCATCCGGAAAGCGCCAGCGATGAATCTCGCGCCCGGCGGGCGAGGTGATCACCGCCTGAAGCCAGCCGGTCTGTGGCAGGCGATTATCAGTGATCAGCCAGCCTTCAGCCTGCCAATCGCCCGCCCCCGCCTCCCCATCATCCGCAAAGCCGATCGCGTCGATGCGGAGATTGTCTACCGCCATGCCGGGACGGTTGACGCCATCATCGGTGATCGCCTCAAAACGCAGCAGGATCGACCTGCCGGCGTAGGCATCCAGCGAGACCGTCTCCGTCACCCAGCCGCCGCTCTGGCCCGTATAGCCAGTGCCATACGCCACTCCGTGGGGGTTTGAGTCGGTCATGCCCGGCGCTTGCAGCAGAGACCACGACGCGCCGCCATCCGCGCTGACTGACAGGTAGCCGTAATCCCAGCCCGCCTCAAAATCATGCCAGATGTCGTAGCTGAGCGCCGCGCTGCTGACGCCGGTCAGGTCGAAAGCTCCGGTCAGCCGTGTCGCGCTGAGATCCAGCCGGTTGCTGTACCAGAACTGCGAGTCGCCGTCCGGCCGGGGGGTGATCAGCGGGGCGACTGCCGGCACATCGAGCGCGATGTTCAGGCGGGCGGACGGCAGGCTGCGCGCCGCCACATAATCAGCGCCATACTGCGCAACTGTGCCCGTGATCGACGCCGGGTAATCGACCACCACCGCCTCGACAAAAGCGGTGATCGGTGGCTCGGTGATGGCGTAGGCATAGCGTCCATCCTCCAGCCCGGCATCCATCAGGGCGTTGGCAAGCGCAAAATCGGCAAAAAATTCATCTGCGCCCGCCTCCCCTCTGGCGCGCAGCACACTGTCGATGGCATCGAGCGCACGCGGCGTATCATACCTGGCGATGTCGATCACGGTTTCCAGCCCGTAACGTTCATGGATGTAGAGCATGAACGCCAGCGACGCGCCGTAATCGAAGGTGCGCAGGGCGATATCATCCGACCAGTTGTTGAGCTGTGTATCCGGCTGGTTGAGAAAGATTTGCGCTGCCAGGCTGGCATCGCCGAACAGCAGCGACTGCGTGAATTCGGATAACCCTTCGTTCAGCCAGACCTCGCCATGCGGATTCTGGTGATAGCGGATCATATGCTGAAATTCATGGGCGATGACGCTCGCCAGCGAGTCGATGCTGGCAGTCGAGTTGAGTCCGCTCAGGCTGAAGAAGAACATCTCGCGTTCGTTGCTGACCGGCGCGATCGCGCGCGGATAGGACTGGTCGCTCTGAAAATATGCGGTCACCCCGGCAACTGCGCTGGCGAACAAGCCGTGAATACGCGGATCGCCATCAATGCCCGGCAGTGCCTCACTGCCCCACAGCGCGCGGGTTTCTTCATAGACATAGGAATCGAACTGCTGCGCCAGCGCCTTGAGCCGTGCTTCATCAAACGGCTGCCCGGCTTCTACCCACAGATAGATATGATCGCCGATCATCTGAAGCTCGGCATCCACCCGTACCAGTTCCTCAGTCAGGATGTTGGTGGCGATGAATGTCTCGCGGTCACCGATCTGGCGCGGCGGCGCGGGAGCTGGCGTTGGCGCATCGATCACGCCCAGATAGCGGCGGGCCAGATCATAGCGATCGCGGAACGGGATTTCGGCTTCGCGCAGGGCAGCCAGCGTCGGAAACTCCGCTTCATCGACAGGCTGCGCCCGTCCTGCCGCCGTCAGGAGCAGGCACAGGAACAGCAGCGCCAGCGCGCGGCGGCTCACGAGCGCTGCTCCACATGGATACCGCGTTCTCCAAGCGCCTGGCGCAATCCCTCACTGTCACGGACGATCACATCTGTCTGCCCCAGCCGTGCGCCGAGAAAGCGCCGTACCGCCGGGTCGTTGAAAAGCGCATCCAGCACGTCGGCGCTGGTCACACGCAGGACGAGCAGATGCTCCAGCGTCACGCTGGCCCGTTCGCCGCTTGACCACACCCTGAGCAGATTGGTGACGGAATCGGGCAGCGCCGCGCCGGAAAGTTTGGTGAGCAGATTGCCGATCAGCTCGATCGTCAGGCGCTGCTGCCGGGCGCGCTGAAGACTCTCGCCATCGATCTGATATTCATACGTCTGCCCGGCGCTCAGCCAGGTCGTGAAACGCGCGATCTGATAGCGCTCAAAACGGGAAGTCTTGCGCGTGACGGCGATCCGCCCCTCTGGCGACAGCGTGATCCGTTCGCTGACTTCCGGACGCCGGGGAAATTCCGTCCCGAAAACGAACGCCTGCCCGTAGGCGCTGAAGCGCACCAGCACGCGCCCATCGCGCGCCTGCGCCAGATCGACCATGCCGAGCCAGTGCAGCGGCGCGGTCAGGATGAAGCGGATCAGCGCGGCATCGACAGCATGCCAGCTTTCCTCGCCCCGCAGATACGTATCGTCCGCGCCCCGGATATACCATGAGTCATAGTCTGCATTGGGGCGCTGGAAGTGACGTTCCTTGTGCCAGCACAGGGCAACCAGATCGTCAAGCGCCCACCACTCACTGCGCGGCGCTTCCCGCGAGAGAATCTCCAGAATGGCTTTGCGCGCGCCGACGGGATACGCCTGATCCAGCGCCGAGTTCGCCTCAACGACGATGCCGGGCACATGCACCAGATCGACGTAGCGCTGGCTGATCCGCCATCCCTCCGCCAGCATACGCACCTGATCCGGACGCGCCGCCTGAAGCCACTGCGGCAGGATCTGTGCGTCGCGCACGGTGACCTGCCGCTTCTGCTTGTCCATCATCCCCATGCCCACCGACAGCCCAACCAGAAATATCAGCCGGTCAACGCCGGGCGTGAGCAGATGCGCCTGCATCCCCTCACTCTCAAGCTCATCAAGAATCCCGTCTTCCAGAATTTCCTGGCGGATGCGCGTATAGGCAAGCAGAGTCACCAGATCATCAACGGCGCTCGTATCGGCGCGGCGCACACTCTCCGGGTCGAGCGCGCCCTCATCCACAGGCAGAATCTGCGAGACCTGCGGATAGGGATCGGCAGCCGCTTTTCTGGCGCGCTTCCTGGGCGACGGTTCTGGCTCCGCTTCCGGTTCCAGCGGCTGCGGCTTCAAAAACTGCGCCGCCTCTGCCTCGTCCTCATCGATCAGGCTTTCATCAAACTCCTCGTCCAGCTCGACATCCTTGTAATCGTGCCCTTTGATCACCGGTAAAATCTCGTCCGGGATGAACACGATCCGGCGCGCCCCCTGCGATTTGCTGGTCTCATATGCCAGGCCGATCAGCCCGCGATAGTAGAGGGATTCAGCGATATTGTCGGGCTGATTGAGCGGGTTCACGCGCTCCAGATCGCCAGCGCCGCGCTTGCGCACCTGCCCATACATCAGCGCAAAGGATGTTTCCAGCATCGTGCCGGGTATCTTGTCCTGATCGGTGTTGTTGGCGATCATCTGGAGGGCGCTCTGCTGCCGGTTCTCCAGCGTGGCCAGCATCCGCCGGACGCGCATCGGGTCAGACATCGCTCTGTGCAGCGCACGGATCAGATCGTCGTTGTCGAGAAGCTCTTCATCGATCCCCCAGGCTTGCGCCAGCAGAGGCAGGACGAAGGGTTCCAGATTGCGTAGGGTGTTGAGCAAGCTCGCCATGGGCGATCTCTCCGCATACCAGCGCCGGACTGAGTGACGTTGCCGCTCAGATTATAGCGCACCTGTTCGTGGAACATTTGACATAGAAAACCTGTTCGTTTACAATCCGTAATTAGAACGCAAGTTTTGTTATTGATTCCCTGGACGGGAGGTGATCATGCGCGATAGAACTCGCCTTTCAGAACGACAGCGCAACATTCTGATTTTTATGGAACGATACCTTGAGACGCATGGTTTTCCACCTACGATCCGCGAGATCGGGGAAGCCACAGGCATCAACTCAACCTCGGTGGTCAACTATAACCTGAACAAGCTCGTCTCGGCAGGTTATCTCTCCCGTTCGGCGCGGGCATCGCGCGGGTTGCGGCTCGTCAAGCAGACGGGCAGCCCCCGGCGCGCCCCCGTGCAGGCGGCATCCGTTTTCAGCCGCGTACCGGTTGTCGGAACGATCGTCGCCAGCGCGCCCGTGCCGATCCCGGAAGATATGGGGCATCATGTCGATGAAGATGAGATGATCCAGGTCACGCCGCAGCTTTTGCACGGGGCCGATCCGGGGCAGGTGTTCGCGCTCAAGGTCAAGGGCGACTCGATGATCGACGCCATGATCTGCGACGGCGATATCGTGCTTTTCCGCCGTCAGGAGGCCGCCAACAACGGCGAGATGGTCGCGGTCTGGCTCGATGAGCGCAATGAAACCACGCTCAAGTATTTCTATCGCGAAGGCTCGCAGGTACGTCTCCAGCCCGCCCACCCGACGATGGCCCCGATCTACGTGGACGCGGCGCACTGTCACATTCAGGGACGGGTGCTGTCCGTCATTCGTCCGTCCGTTTAGCGTCAGGTTTGCGCCTGCTGCGCGGGGAAACCGTGCCCATTCCGTATTCCGGCGGATGGGCGGACGGCTTCCCCGCGTTTTGATTCCGTTCAGCGCCGTCACGCTTTACACCCTACAATAGGCTACAATCTAATCTGAACCCGGCTTGAGAGTCAGGAGTGACCTATGCGCCGCCTTGTCCTGATCCCGTTCATCCTGCTGTTGACACTGTCCATCGCGCCGGCATTCGCGCAAACCGAGACTCCACCGCCGCCGCAGATGACGTTTGCGCTGCAAGGACTGAGCGCCGCGCTCAACCGGCCTGTGACATTCGATCAGCTTCAGTCATGGTCATTTGACGCCAACAGCAGCTATCTTGATACCGGGCTGGGCTGCCCCGGCGTGATCGGCACGCCGCGTGCCAACCCGATCATCGCCTATAACTTCACGCTGGTGCTGGCAAACATCCCGTACAATATCCGCGTCTCGGCAGACGGCACGATCATCGTCCCGTGCAATATTCCGGATGTACAGCCGATTCTCACCCCCGCAGCAACACCGGGCAGCGGCGGTGTCGTCCTTCAGCCGGGCGACGGAAACTTCGTCTCGCTTGAATACACGCCCTGCCCGCCCGGTGCGCCGGGCTATCTGCCGCCCCGCCTGACCGTCGGCCAGCAGGTGCGTGTGCCGCTTGGCAATACGCCGAACCGTATCCGGCTGGCTCCGAACACGACCGGCGTGCAGATCGGCGTCTTCAACACGGGGGCCACAGCCGATGTGCTGGCAGGCCCCGCCTGCGACTCGTCCTCGATGATCGTGTGGTGGCTGATCAACTTCAACGGCGTGTTCGGCTGGACGGCCGAGGGCGTGCTGCCTGATGATTACTACGTAGACCCGATCGCCTCGCCCGCGCGCAGCAGCATCAACGATGTGCCGCGTCCCGCCAATGTGCCGCCCTCTGCGGGAACCACGATCGGCACAATTCCTGATGAGCGCACTGCCTTCAACGCGGCGAGCCTGAGCGGGTTCACCGAGCTGGCGCTGCTGCCTGTCGGCAGGGCGCGCGCGCTGGACTTCTCTCTGGATACACAGCTTCTCGCCGTCGGCACAGATAACGGGCTGACGGTCTTCAGCCTGCCGGATCTGGCGGTGGCGGAAGGCTTCGAGATCAGCGAAGGTATCGGCGGGCTGGCGTTTGGCAGCAATCTGCTCGCCTACGCATCGACCTCGACCGGCGAAGTCGGCGTCCTGACGCCGCTCAGCAGCCCGCAGGCATTCGTCTTCCCCGATCGCGTGATCGACGGCGTGAACGGGCTGGCGGTGGCGGGCAGCCGGATCGCCGTGGCAACAGGAGTCGTCTTCGGCGGCGTGGAAGGCGGGCAGGACGGCGTTGAAGTGTTCGACCTGATCACACAGCGCCGCATCCGCGAGATCAACGCGAGCTTCTATGTGCCCGATGTGGCCTTCAACGCGGATGGATCGCGCCTCGCCTTCATCGACACCTCGCTGCGGATCATCCGCGCAGATACGTTCGCCGAAGCGGCGGCCATCCCGATCGCGGGCGGCAGCACCGGTGTCGTCACCTGGCAGCCGAGCGCAGTGCCAAACACTCCCAACACCGGGCTGGCCTATGCCGACGGCAGCAGCGTCCGGCTGTACAACACCACCACCAATACTGTGCAGGAATTCAGCCTCGATGAGGGTGTAACTGCCAAGGCACTTGCCTTCAGCCCGGACGGAGCGCTGCTGGCGGCGCTGGCAGATGACAGCGGCATCGAGCGCGCCCCGACCGTGCCGATGACCCTCAATCTGTTCGATGTGCAGACAGGGGATCTGCTGCTGCAAATGGAAGTCAACGACGCCTGGTCAATGGCGTTCAGCGCAGATGGCACGCTGCTGGCGCTGGGCGAAGCCAACGGAGTCGCGATCTACGGCGTCGAGTAAAACACCGACTGTCGCTTCAGGTGCAAGGGCGATCCCGGCAGGATCGCCCTCGCTGTTTTAGCGACCGGATTCGGGGCGACGCACAAAATCCGGTTTCGATGTATAGTGGCTCCGTCGCACAGCTCAAAAAACACGGAGATCATCCCCCTATGGACCTGCGCGCAGATCCCGGTTTCCTCGGCACAGGGGCCAGCATGATGGCAGATCTAACGCTGCTGGCGTATATCCTGCTGATCGTCCCCGTCATGCTGGTTGGCTTCGTCTTTGCACGGCGCAAAATGTTTGTGCCTCATCACAGGCTGATCATGACCCTGCTGATCGCGATCAACTGGCTGCTGATCGGCTTCCTGATGATCAATTCATATACTCAGAGTGTGCTTCCCAGTCTCGCCGACAACCTGACCAACCCGGTCTACTTCCTGCCGACCATCCATCTGATCACTGGCGCGATCGCACAGTTCCTCGGAACCTATCTGGTGATCCGCATGTGGTTTGAAAATCAGCTCCCGGACTGGTTCAAGGTGCGGCGAATCAAGCGCTACATGCGGCTGACGCTCGGCCTGTGGCTGGTGACGGCGGCGCTCGGCGTGCTGATCTATTTCACATGGTATTCATCGTCGCCCGCGGTGGCGGACAGCGCAGCAGACCCCGTGGCAACCCCGGAAGTCACGCCAGATACGCAGGCAGCCCCGGACCCGGCAGAGACTCCTGAAGTGCGCGAAGCAGACGAACCGGTGGAAACACCGGAAGCTGAAGCCCCGGAAGCGGGAAGCTGAAGCCTCTCATGACCCGTAAACAAAAAACCCAAACGCCCCCACAACGGGGGCGCTTGGGTTTTCGGGGAAGCCGTTCAGGTGTGGGTGGGGGACATCCATCACCATGAACTATGCCAAGACTACCACGCCGCGCCACGCCAAACTCAACGGCTGGCTGACGGTTGACCTACGCCTCAGCAGCACCGGATACCTGTGTTTTTTACGCGCAATAAGTAGCGCCGGGACGAAAAATAACGCACAATAAGCACAGAGTTCCAAATGGATCGCGTTGCGCTTTGGGGGCTGCTGAAGATGCACAGAAAAAACCGCCTGCTCGTGCTCGTCCTGTGCTTCATGATCGTCGCTGCCGCGCTGCCTGCGCTGGCCGTCGAATCGCCGCTGACACTCATCGTCATCGATGGCACACCCGGCCCCTCTGTGCCGATCAATGTCGCCCCGCCGCGCCCTGTCAACCCGCTGAGTGCGGTGGAGAATCAGGCGGGGTATCTGATCGTCAACACGGACAATCTGTCACTGCGCACAGGCCCCGGCGCACAGTACACCCTGGTCGGCGTACTCGATGGCGGCACACGGCTGATCGTCCTGGGCAGCAACGGGCAGATCGGCAATCCCGATCAGCTCTGGTGGTTCGTGGAAGTGGGCAGCCTGCGCGGCTGGGTCAAGAACGAATTTGTCATCGTGCGCGGCAATCTGAGCCGTGTGCCAACCGTGACTCATGAAGGCACGCTGATTCGACCGACACTCTACGTAGGCATCAACAATTGGATTTACACGCAGCCGAGTTATTCCAGCCCGGCGATCTGCGAGATCACGGGCAACCTGCTCTACTACGTGGTGGCCATTGAGAGCGCGCTTGCCAACTGGTTCGCCATCGAAGCGACCTGCGGCGGGCGCACGGTGACCGGCTGGATCGCAGCGAATCGCGGCATCCTGCGCAACCCGGCGAATATTCGCCTGCCGATCGGGCTGCCGTCGTAATCCGTTTCCGTTTTTTCCTGAATCGATGGATGCGCGGGCAGCCGGGCTGCCCGCGCTGACTTCATCAGCGAGCCTTGAGTCAAATTGCGGATAGTCCGCATTATGATGAATAGGATGTGCGCACACTAAAAGGTACTTTGCGGCATGGCAGAATCACCTGAGGCTCTCCAGCGCGAAATTGCGCGAAATCGCAAACGGCTTACCTCAGCCGACGCAGCACAGCGGCGCGAGGCAGCTCTTTTCCTCGGCGAGGCGGCAGACGCTGACTCGCTCGATGATCTGATCGACCTGTACGAAAATGATGACGATGCCAGCGTGCGCGAAGCGGCGGGCTATGCGCTCGGCATGTTTCGCGCCGTGGAAGAAGCGCTGCGCGAAGGCGGGCGCGCTCGCAGCCGGGCGATCAAACTGCTGGAGCGCGTTGAACAGGGCAAGCTCGGCAAACCGGGCGGCGGCGGCGGCGCGGGACGCTGGGCGCTGGCATTTCTGTTCACACTCATCACGCTGATCGTGCTCTACGTGCTGCTGCCGCCGGGTCTGCTGCGGGAAGTGCGCGAGGTCGTCGCCGATGCGCTGACCCCTTCGCCAACGCCGCTCGTCACACCTTCTGCTGTTCCACCAGTCCTCATCCCGGATTCGCCGGAACGCCGCTTCCTGGCGCGTGAGATACGTGGAACCTATAACCGCCTGCGCGATGACAGCAGCAACCTGCTGGCGCAGTTTCAGTCAGTGCTGGGCGGCGGCGCGCTCGACTGTACCGCCTATTTCAACAACACAGCACCATTCACGCTGGCGGATGCCGCTGCCAGCGCCAACCCCGATATCGCCGCGCTGGTCAACCGGCTCAACGCCGCGCTGGCGGACTATAACACCGCTTTCCAGAACTACGACTCGGCATGTTTTGGCACTGCGCCGCTGAATGCGGGCAATATCGGCGTGGTGCTGGCCCCGCTGGTTCAGGTGACCACGACCATCCTGCCCGATATTGACCGGCAGCTCACCAATCTCGAAACCGGGCAGCCGATCGACGCGCAGCCAGCAGATCCCGCATCGGCTGTCACCAATACCCCCGAACCGCCGACGCTGACCCCGGTCCCGACCACCGTGATCCAGGTAGCAGATCCGCGCTCACACCTGCCGCGCCTGTACGGCATCATCGACGAGATGACCGGGCAGCGGGGTGCTGCTTCCCTGCTGACGCAGTACTGGATTGACGTGCGCAGCGGCGGGCAGACGGCAGGCTGTACGCAGACCGACCCCGTGATCCCGGCAAATTACGTGCTGCCGGAAGTGGATGCCGCCGCCTCTCAGGTGCTGGCGAACGCGGTCACGCTCATCAACCAGGGGCTGGACGCTGTGCGCACCGGCTGGGACACTTTCCGTCAGGCATGCCGCAGCGGCACGCTGACAGGCAATGCCGACGGGCAGTACGCCATCATGCAGACAGCGCTGGCTGCCTTCCAGGCGGGGCTGAATCTGCTCGATCAGGTGCGCGACGCTGTATAAAACACAACAGTAAAAAAAAACGAAAGCCGCTCTCAACACCGGGCGGCTTTTTTTTTAAATATTCACGGCAGTGGGTCCTCGATTTCAAGGCGCAGCGTCACCTCGTCGCCTTCTTCCAATCCTTCTGCCCGGCGAACGCTCACCTTGAGCGGGACGAGATATAAACCATCCTTCGGGAACAGGGATGTTCTGAACTCGGTAGTTCCGATGCGAACCCGCACCGGAATTACACCCCAGCCATAGGTCACGAAATTCGAGATCGCCTTGATTTCGCCGCTTTCTTCCGGGGGCACGGGCACAAAGTAAAATGGAGACGGACCGCGCCAGAAGATGATTTTGCCGTCGAACTCGAAAGTCATCATGGCTGCGCCGCGCCTAAGGCTGGCTGCCTTCATTGCGCCGGAAAGCCAGGATCGAATTGCCGGACAGCGCGTAGATGATCTGCTTGTTGGTGTCCACAACCACATCCGCCAGCTCTGCAAACAGCGAGTCGTCCGTGGCGCGGTAGCTGTTGACGAACGTGCCCGCCATGGTCGTCTCGAAGATCGTGCGCGAACTGATGTCGGCGAAGTACATGCCCTGCCGCGGCGGATTTGGGTTCAGGCTGAACTGAATCGGGCGCGTCAGCGGAAGATTTTCCGGGAAGCCGCTGAAGGCAAAGCCGTCCTGCCGCGCCGATGTGAAACGCCCCAGCGTTCCGTTATCCACCAGCACATAGATCGATCCCGGCGTATCGATGCCGAAATCGACCGCGCCGCGAATATCAGGGCGATTTTCACCGGTGAAATATTCAGTCGGCGCATTCGGGAAAGCGCCGCCGCTGGGATCGTAACGCCAGATCTGGTTGGCGGGCGGATCCAGCACATACAGACGCCCCGACCAGAAGGTGATCGCCACCGGATTCACCCATGTATCGGTGATGATGCGCTGGGCGCTGCAATTCTGGAGCGTGCGCGGCGGGCAGTCGATCAGTACGCCGTTGCGATCGAGCGCGGCGACCACGTTGCCCTGGCTCAGCCCGCTGCCATCTTCTGCCCATGCAATATCGATGATATCGCCAATGGTGAACTGGGCGATCGGCGCATTCCGGCGCATGGACGGAATCGGCTGGCGCGTGCCCTGCACCATGCCCATACCTTCGACGGTCAGCGTCAGCCGGTAGACCTGATCGTTGGCGTCATCCAGCACATACATATCCTCGCCCTGCAGGAAGCCGCGCGTCAGCCGGGCGCTCGGCAGCGCATCAATCGGGGTCATGGTGCGCCGGCTGATGTTGAGCAGATTGTCGATGATCTCGCGCGATTCGCGGCGCAGGGCGGAGATCTGCGGGTCTGCCGTGCGGATGCCTTCGCAGCGCTCCAGCACCAGCGTCAGGGCATTCCACGCCGCCAGGGTTCCGGTGACATCGCTGGAGGCCACACCGCGGGCAGTCTGCGCGCCGCGCTGGGCATCGCCCACGCAGATGTCAAATTCGCTCTCGCCCGTGCCGCCGATCCACAGGATGACGACCAGCACCACCACCAGCACAGGGATGAGCAGCGACAGCCCAGTCGCCCAGGGCGTGTTGAAGAAGCCCCGTCGATCGCCCCCCCCATCCGCTTGAGCCGGAGCTGCGCGATCGAGCATCCCGCCAGCGCCATCCAGCACTTTCGCCGTGCCGCGCGCCGCGCTGCCGAGCGCACGATCCACCGTGGACGGGCGCGGTTCCCTGCGCGGGGCGGGCGCAGACGATGCGGCTTCAGCGGGCGCTGCGGGGATTTCTTCGGTCGCCGTAACGCGCACACCGCCCGGCAGCGCGGTCGATTCCGCTTCACGGATGGGCAGCGGGCTGGGCTGATCCGGCGGCACAAATTCGATCAGGGTGAGCGTGATGGTATCGCCCGAAACGGCTTTCAGGCTGACGAGCGCCTCGCCGATATCCGCGCCGGAAAGCGCAGTGACCACACGGTTGAAATCAAGGTCAGCCAGCAGCGCATCCGCCATCACCAGACGCGAGCCATTGGCGACATCGTAGCGCGCCATCTTGACATCGGCGATGGGCTGGACGCCGAGCGGCGCGCTGAAGAGCGCCTCATCATTGTCGAAATTATCGGGGAACGCCTGCGTCTCCCCCTTGTGACGGTACAGCGCCACGCCTGCGCCAACGCGCGCGATGATCAGATCCGTGCCCCGCAGCACCCCTGCCAGCATGCTGGCTTCATAGCGCCGGGGATCGCGCTGGTTGTGATCGTACAGATTGGCGTTGATATGCTGCACCATCTCCTTGAGACCGGCGGTCACGCTGCCGCCGCTGTCGAAATACTTCTCGGCAGCCAACGACGCCATATTTTCATAGAAGATGGACGGGGCGATGGTATCGCCGGATGGAAGCACCAGCGTGAAAAAGGTGTCGGTTTCGCGGCCGCGGGCGGCTTTCTTCGGCGCAACCTCGACGAACGCGCCGGGCGGCGGCGAACTGATCGTGCGCCCGCCGACGATATACAGATGCCCTACCAGTGCCTCAAACTCGAACGCCATTATTCATCACAACCATCATTTCGACAGCGCATCATTGTACCCCTGAGTACTAAGGTTGCAACTCAGGGCGCTGGATCAGGAAATCAGAGAAGGTGGCAGATGCGCCACGCGGTTGACATGGCGGATCAGCATCCGACCCCGGTGGCGCTCCGTCTCCAGAAAGTCGATCCGCGTGAAGCCGGTGTTGTAGTGCATGAAATACATCTGGCGCGCCGGAACCATGTTGAACAGCGCCTTGAGGAGCATGTCGATATACGTGCCGTGACTGACGAGCGCAATCCGGCGGTGCGGATTCTCGCCCGCCATGATCTGTTCGGCACGATGGCGCAGCTCAAATGCCACGCTGACTGCCCGCGCAAACGCTTCGCCGAGCGGTTCATGCCCCTTGCGCAGGTCGTACCAGCCTTGATCGGTGATACTGTCCGGGATGAGATAACCGGGAAATTCCGCCGCGATCTCGGCACGGCTCATGCCGGGATAGCCCGTGAACAGCCCGTTCTGTTCCAGATAGATGCCGCCATTCTCGTGAATGCTCGTCCAGATCTCCGGCTGAAGACCCAGCGCCTCAGCGATCGGCTTCGCCGTCTGGAGGGCGCGGCGCATCGGGCTGACGAATAACTGCGTGATCCCGAACGTCGGCGTATCTTCCAGCCGCGAATAGCCGGTCGTGTGATCGACCCATGGATCGCGGTTCGAGCCGTCTGCCAGGTGCGCCGCCAGCAGCGCCGCCTGCTGCTGACCGAGCTCGGTGAGCGCAGGATCGTGCGTGCGGGCAGAGGTGTCTTCAAGCGCGTTGTTCTGCGATTGTCCGTGGCGGATCAGGTAAAGCTCCATAGGCGATGATCGTCCTTTGCGGGGTTAAACGGTATAGGCATCGCTGGTCAGAGGCCACATCGGTTTGACATCGAGTTCAAGGTCGCTGCGCATGCCCGCCTGATAGCGAAAGTAGGCAGCGGCAGCGATCATAGCGGCATTATCAGTACACAGATTGAGCGGCGGATAACGTACCGGCAGATCGACAGCGGCACGCATCGCCTGTCGCAGGGCCTGATTGGCGCTCACGCCGCCCGCCATCAGGATTTCCGTCGCCCCGTGATCTCTGGCGGCGCGCGCAGTTTTTTCTGCAAGAACGCTGACGACCGCGCGCTGAAAACTCGCCGCCAGATCGGGGATGGAGATATCCGAACGAAGCTGCGCATGTTTCTCTGCGCCGCGTTCGCCGCGCCGTGAAGCGGCAGACGGCGCGACGGTCGCTTCGCGCATTACGGCGGTCTTGAGGCCGCTGAAGCTGAAGTCATAGGACGTGTCCAGCCGGGCGCGTGGAAAATCGAAGGCGCTGGCGTTCCCCTGAAGCGCGCTGCGCTCGATGTTCGGTCCGCCGGGAAAAGGCAGCCCCAGCAGCCGCCCCACCTTGTCGAACGCTTCTCCCGCTGCGTCATCCAGCGTACCGCCAAGCCTTTCATACACGCCGTGACCGCGCATCAGCAGCAGCTCAGTGTGTCCCCCGCTGACGATCAGCACCAGCACCGGAAACCCGATCTCGCGCCGAGGTTCGGTCAGCCAGAGCGAATAGACGTGCCCTTCAAGGTGATGGATACCGAGCAGCGGCTTGTCCGTCGCCAGAGCCAGCCCTTTGGCATAGTTGACGCCGACCAGCAGCGAACCAACCAGTCCAGGACCGCGCGTGACCGCGATGGCATCGATCTGTTCCCATGTCACGCCGGCATCGCGAACCGCCTGATCGACAACGGGCGCGATCGCTTCGACGTGCGCGCGCGAAGCCGCTTCCGGGAAGACACCGCCATAGCGTGCGTGCAGATCGATCTGTGAAGCGACGACATTGCTCAGGATGGTGCGTCCATCCTGAACGACGGCAGCCGCCGTCTCATCGCATGAGGTTTCAATGCCGAGAATCAGCGTCATGATGTTTCCCTGCCGCCACAGCGGCGAACACATACCAGCTTATCATCGTCGGGAAGATATAGCGCGGAAGTGCGAGCAGTACGAGATGGATCAGCGTGAGGTAGACGATCAGCCCGATCAGCGGCATCGACAGCCGCCAGGCGCGCCGCGCACGCCAGATCCCGATCATGCCGAGCGCCAGCGCCCCATAGTGTACCACGTAGAGCGCCAGTTTTTGAGGGAAGGCATCGCCGCGAATGAGGCGGAGCAGCCCTTCCGGCGAGCGGTCATCGCGCCACCACCCGGCGGCCAGCGCGCGCAGACTCTCGCCGGGAAAGTATGCCGTGCCATGCGGCTGAAGATACGCCCCAGCTAATTCGCTGATGCGGCGGCTGATGTAACCGGGAATATCGCTGGTGATGGCGCTGGCTGCCGCCCCGGCAAAATCGCGCTCATCCGGTGTCGGGGCTGCGCCTGCTTCCTGAAGCCGCTGATCGACCACCTGCGGATCGTCCCAGCCCGCTGCGCCGAGATAGAAAAATGCGCCCAGCCCTTCCCCGGCGATCACAAAACGGTTGTAGCGTGCCAGATTGTAGACCGTCCATGAACCGACGACGGCGCTGTAGATCAGCACCAGCGCCAGCGCGGCGCGCCACGCCGATCGCCCGTGAATCATCAGCCACCACACCGCCAGCGCCAGCGGAAACAGCAGAAAGACCGCGCGCGTCAGCGAAGCGATCCCGAACAACACCGCCGCCGCTGCCAGCGCCAGCGTCGGGCGAGGCGCGTTCGGATTCGCAAGCCGCCCGACATAGAGCGCCAGCCCACCCGCCGCGCAGATCAGAAACAGCGACTCGCTGGTGATATAGGCTGGCTCAAAGATGAAGGCAGGTGAAAAGGTGAAAAGTGCCGCCGCGATCAGTCCGGCGCGCGCACCAGCAATACGGCGCGCCATCACAAAGCCGCAGACCGCCAGCAGCGCGCCAAAGGCGGCCTGCAGGGTGCGCAGCGCGATCACCGCCGCGCCGCGATCGCTGAACAGCACTTGCAGCACGCCGTTGAAGATCAGATAGGCGGGCGGTGTCGGCAGGCGCGAGACATCCGTAATGCTGCATTCCGGCGCGCGGCTTTTGAGCGCCATGTCCGCATAGATCAGCCACTCGCCGATGGAAAGCGGATGCTGGCACGGGATCCTGCCGCTGACGAGCGCGTAGCCATTGGCCAGATACCAGCCGGAGTCACCGCCGCTGTGCTGGTACGGCGTGTAAGGATCGAGCGAGAGCGCCAGCGCCAGCCGCAGCCCGAAGCCGACGACGACCAGCACCAGCAGGATCGCCCGCACACGGCTCACGGATCGCGCTCCACACGGTACAGGACATAGGTTGTGCCGGGCACATCCGCTGCGAAGATGAAGCGAGGGTCAGTCTCGGTACGCAGGTAAAGCGCATCCAGCGAGGGACGCGCCGGCGGCATGAGCAGATAGTCGATGCCGTAGCGCAGGGCGATCTCGTAGACCAGATCGCGATCCTCAAACGGGAACATCACCGAGCGCACACCGGCGTAGCGCAGCATGTACGGGTCCTGCGTCATGACGCGGCGGTCGCCATCGGCATTGACATCCGGCAGTGTTTGCAGAACAGCCACCGCAGCTTCAACCGTACTGCGATACGCCGCCGCAAAACGCAGATCGGCGCGCACCAGTTCGATACCGTTTGCCGCCGTCAGCCCCAGAATGAGCGCCAGCGCCCCATACCGCAGCCGCGGCTGAGCGATCACCTGCTCCAGCGCATATCCCGCCGCGGGCAGCAGCGCGGGCAGCGCCATCAGCCAGGCTTTTTTGAGGCTGCCCGCCTGCGCCTTATAGGGGATAAAGACCGCGTAGGCAATAAACGCGCCGATGATCAGCAGGACAACGGGCAGCGCCGCGATCAGGCGCGGGCGATCGCGGCGAACGACAAGCAGGATCAACCCGCCGATGACCGGCACGGCAAACAGATCGAGTGTGGTGGTCGCCATACGGATGCCAGCCGCGAACTCGAAGATGCGCTTGCCGAGAATCTGACCGAACGTCTGCGCTTCCAGCATGGTTTGCAGCGTAAACGTCCGCCCATA
>SZPD01000449.1 GCA_030263515.1 Anaerolineae bacterium CFX9
GAGGAGCACGACGATAGCTACAAGCAGTCACCACCCATCGCGCCGCCGTACTATCACGCGCGCGATGTGGCGATCCGCGCGATGCAAATCACGCGCGGGACGGTGATCCTCGGCAGCGCGACGCCGGATGTGGCGACCTATTTCCGCGCGCTGGAAGGACCCTACCGCCTGTTGCAGCTGCCCGCCCGCGTGATCGCACACCGCGACCGGCTGGCCGAGCAGGTCCAGCGTCTGAACGCCCCGGCGGCCCGCTATCACCCGATCGACGGCGTGGACGCCATGAGCGCCGATCTGCCTTCGGTCCAGGTGATCGACATGCGGCGCGAGCTGCGCGAGGGCAACCGCAGCATTTTCAGCCGCGCGCTCCGCACGGCGCTCAACGAGGTGCTGGCGCGCGAGGAGCAGGCGATGCTGTTTCTCAACCGGCGCGGCACGGCGACCTTCATCATGTGCCGCGACTGCGGCTATATCGCGCTCTGCCCGCGCTGCAACACCCCGCTGACGTATCACGGGCCGCGCCACGCGCTGATCTGCCACTATTGCGGCCACACGCAAGGCCACTTCGAAACCTGCCCGGATTGCGGCAGCAAACGCATCAAACACTTCGGCCAGGGAACGGAGCTGATCGAAGCCGCAGTCCAATCGGAATTTCCGACCGCGCGCACCATCCGCTGGGACCGCGACACCGCGACCGGGCGCGAAGCGCACGAGTTCATCTTGCAGCATTTCAGCGACCGTCACGCCGACATCCTGATCGGCACGCAGATGATCGCCAAGGGGCTGGACCTGCCACAGGTGACGCTGGTCGGGATCATCTCGGCCGACACGGCGCTCGGCCTGCCGGATTTCCGCGCCGGTGAGCGCACCTTCCAGATGCTGACGCAGGTCGCCGGGCGCGCGGGTCGCGGCGTGCTAGGCGGGCGCGTCGTGCTGCAAAGCTACCTGCCCGATCACTACGCCATCCGCGCAGCGGCCAGCCACGACTACGAGCAGTTTTATCGCCAGGAGATCGCCTACAGCACGTGGAACGGAACCGCCTGGAGCGCGCCGGTTTATCTCACCGCCGACCGGGTGGGCGATGGTTTGCCCGCGCTGGCAGCCAGCAGCGCCGCATCAAACACCTGCCCATAATCGTCACTCTCGGCCTGCACGTTGACAACAATGCCGGGATTTTGTGCCATAAATTCATCAACCAGTTTTTGAACTTCGGCTTTTCTCAGATCATCGGTAAAAATGTGCGTGAACGTGATTTCCACCGTATTCTGTGCAGATGCTGCCGGGGATAACCCTATCCCTAATACCATCAGTAGAATCAAGAATGCAGCTTTTCTCAAGGCTTATTTCTCCTCATTCGTCGCCAAGATTTTATCGTGTGCAGGAAAATACACACAAAAATGGGATTAAATTTTCTTAACGCGCTGACACTATTTCCGTTTGATGATGAACAACGTAAAATCATCGGACTGAGGTGTATTCGCGGTAAACTCGTTTACGGTATCGATGACCCCACGCACAATGTTGGCAGCGTTATCGTGGGCGTGGCGGCGCAGGGTTTCGATAAAGCGTTCCTCCTCAAATTCATGGCCGTCCGCACTCATTGCCTCGGTGACGCCGTCGGTGTAAAAAACAACAAAATCTCCAGGGGCAAGCTGCGTTGAGCTTTCGTGCAGGGTGATGTTCTCAAAAATTCCCAGGACAATGCCTGGCAGCGCTAATTTGTGAAATGTGTCTGTGGCCGCTTCATACCAGATGGGCGGATTGTGTCCTGCGTTAGTCCAGTCCAGTCGTCCTGTTTTTGTGTGGAGGATTGCGTAAAACGCGGTCAGAAAGGCATCTGTTTGGATGTCCTTGAGCAGTAGTTCGTTCGCACGCATCAGTGCTGCTGCCGGGGTACGCCCCGTGAGCGCTGTTGTGCGGATCAAAGTTCGGCTGAGCGCCATGAAAATCGCGGCGGGAATGCCTTTATCGGACACATCTGCGATGACCATGCCCAGACGGTGAGACGCTTTGGGAAGGTAAAAGAAATCGTAAAAATCGCCCCCGACCTGGCGTGCGGCTTTGTAAAATGCCTCAATTTCCCAGCCAGGAATAATCGGGCAGCATTCCGGCAGCATACTGAGCTGAATTTGCTTGCCAATAGCAAGTTCTTCTTCGATGCGGTGTAGTTTTAAGTCCTCCTGGTGCAGGTAAGCGGTTTGCAGGGCAATAGCTGCCTGATTCGCCAACAGGCGCAAGAAGCCGAGCTCGTTGTCGTCCAGGGCACGTGGTTGGCGGGTATTAACGACGACCGTTCCAATAGATTCCCCATCGACAAGCAACGGTACTACCGCATGACCACGAAAGCGTTCCGCCCTAAGCCAGTCGGTCATCCAGGGAACACGGTCATCCATTTCCAGGTCTTCAATGATCAGAGGGCGCTGTGTTCTCATCACCAGACCAGGGCCCGTGCTTTCGTTGTTAGGGAGATGCCGCCCTTTGCTCACCGGGTCGGTTTGCCAGCCGCTTTCCGCCCTGAAGTACAAATTATTACCGCTTTTATCCGGCAGCAGCAGGGCACAGGCATCTACTTGCAGCAGAGTCCGGGCTTCTTCTACCAGGTATTTCATCAAATCATCCAGACTGTGACGGCTCAGAAGCTGGTTGGAAAGGTCAAGCAGGGCTAGCTGTTCGTTAATACGCTTTTCCTGAAGCAAATCGTATAAACGGGCGCGTTCCAGGGCAACCCCCATCTGACTGCCGACATTCGTGAGCAAC
>SZPD01000450.1 GCA_030263515.1 Anaerolineae bacterium CFX9
GGATAGAATGCCAGTAATGACGTCACCGATGTCCATCGTCATACCTCCCGTGATGTAAGTATCACTGGGGAGTATACCGCCGCTGTGTTAAATGACAAATCAGCTTACGGAGCGGATGCCGCACCGCGCTGAGTCAAAAACGGGGCAGCCATGAGACTGCCCCGCATGTCATGCGAGAAGCGCACATCAATTCATGACGAGGACGACCGTTCCAGTGCCGGGCAGCGTCGTGCAGGTATAGCCCGCGCTCTGCGCGCTGGGCAGGCGAACCGGTACACGAGGTATGCCGCTCGATGCCAGGAAGACAATGCTGCCTGCCCCTTGCAGGCAGATACCTGTGCCAGCGCCGCTCTCGCCGGACGGGCTGAAGACATCGACGGCATGAATAACGCCCATGTCGAGGACGGACTGAACGCCAATCTCAGCCGCAGACCGACGAAAAACGCCGTTCTCAGCGATGATGCTGCAAAATGTCGCATATACGAAGGGCGGCAGAGAGGCGCGCACAATCGGGCTGGTCGTCCCATCAAGATCGCTGCACAGCGGCACTGGATCGCCGACGATCACCGGGACATCCAGCGCCGGCGCTGCTGTCGGCGTTGCAGTCGGCAGCGGAAGCAGCGGATCGCCCTGCGGATTGAAGATGCAGACGGCGGTGTTATCAGGGATAGAGTTGGGAGTGTTGCAGGCATACGTCAGCCCGGTCGAGAGGTCTTCGATTTGCAGACCCGTCGTTGAACTGCTGCCAAGCTCCGGATTACCCGGCCCGATCTGGTAGACGATCGAGAAGCTGGCATGATAGAGGATCGCCTGGAAATCAAACGTCGGCGCAGTTATGGAACCCGGAAAGTGTGCGGCATCGTCCCACTGGAAGACGGTGCAGGCTTCGATGCCTGTTCCGACCTCGCTTGGACGAGGACAGGGATCAAAATACTGCGTCAGCACGCGCCCGATGCCCTCTTCCATGTCAATATCATCGTGCAGGGGGTAAAGCCGTGAACCGCTGCCCGTGCTCAGGAGGGACGGAAGTGGACAGTCGTTGCTCAGATCGGTTCCGGTATCGTTGAGGCTGGTTGAGATATAGCCGTTCGTCGATATACTCAGGTCATTATAGAGTGTGCCATAGATGTTAAACGGTTCGACCAACGTTACAGGCACGGCTGAGTCATCACCGTCAACAATGAATGTCCCGGTCGCGCTGATGTCGATGAACTGATACGCGCAGCCGTCGGCCTGGTCGGCGAAGGTGTAACCAAAAGCATCGGGGCCGCCAGTTGCCAGCACCCCCGCGCCACCCGATCCAACCGGTTCAACTTTCGGTTCGAGCAAGGTCTGTGCCAGCAGAGTACCCGAAATGAGCAGTGTGAACAGGCTTGCGGCGATCAAAATGATATAACGAACCCGGATTTTAACTGGGGACATAGTTCCTCACATGATGACGTGAATAATGCTGCCGAATGAGAATGAATTAAAGGGGGGTTCAGCGTAGGAGAATAAAGTATAAAGTATAACGGAGTATACATTTGTACGCGATAATTACAAGTATAACGACGCATATGCCGCGGTGAGAGACACCAGGCTCGCTGCTTGCAGGTGTCCTGCGCACTCGATAAACTAACGCAGATTCGATTAATGCGAATCGCAGCCTAAAGTCTGTTCTTGCGAATGAGGAAAATTACGATGACAGAGGCTTTTTCTTCCACTATCCGTGAACGGCTGGCGTGGGATGTGACGCCGGAACTCTACAATCAGATCCGCGATCTATGGATCGCGCACTCCAAAGCGGAGGATGCCCGCGATCTGCAAGGGCTGATCGATACCCTGTCAGAAACATGCGTCTATGAAATTCTGCCGACAGGTCAGCGCTGGGAAGGACACGACGGCGCGCGGACCTTCTACCTGACGTTCCTCGGTGCTTTCCCGGATGTACATTTCGACTTGCAGGACATCGTGATCGGACCACAGGGCGTGATCGAGGTCACGCGGATGACGGGCACGCATAAAGGCACGTGGGCAGGAATTGAGGCGACGGGGCGCTGGGTGGAGATGGATATCATCATTCACTTTCCGTGGAATCCCGTCGCGCAGAAATTCGATGGCGAGCGCGTCTACTTCGACCGCGCGCAGCTTGAAGGTATTCTCACCGGAAACTAAACCAGATACGCTAAGGTGACAGGCAGTGCCCTCGTCCTGCGCAGGCTGAGGGCGCTCTTTTTTTTACAGGATCGGAATCGCCACCCATGCGCCGTCTGCTCGTTTTCAGCCTGCTGCTGATCTGCTTCACCTGGCCCGCTGCGGGCACTGCTCAGCCCGCCGAGCCTGATCCCGCTCTGCGACCGGTTCGCGTCGCCATCAAACCGCTGCCGCCGTTCGTCTTCAGCGATCAGGCGGGCGGCTGGGTGGGCTTCAGCATGGATTTATGGGAGGAAATTGCCCGCCGCGCGGGCTTTGAGACGATCTTCGTCGAAGTTCAAACCGTGCAGGAACAGATCGCGGCAGTCGCTGAGGGCAGCGCTGATTTCGCCATCGCCGGCATCACGATCACTTCTGCGCGTGAGCAGATCGTCGATTTCTCCGTGCCGATGTTCATCGCCGGCCTGGATATCATGTCTCGCCCGTCTGGCGCGCCGACCCTGTTCGACTCGCTGGGGGCAGTGCTGCGCTCGTCCGTCGGGCAGATGATCCTGATTCTGGTGATCGTGATCATCGTCGCCGGGCATGTCGTGTGGCTGATCGAGCGGGGACGGGACAAT
>SZPD01000023.1 GCA_030263515.1 Anaerolineae bacterium CFX9
GCAGCGCAGAAGTGTTTGCCCTTCCGCGCTGCATGATCATCGAACGGCAGGTTCAGCCCTTGACGCTGCCTGCCAGCAGACCGCGAATGAAATATCGCCCCAGCAGGATGTAGACGATCAGCGTCGGGATCGCCGCCAGCACAGAGGCGGCCATCTGCACATTCCACTGCACGATCTGGCTGCCGGAAAGATTCTGAAGCGCTACGGTGACGGTGGGTGTATTCTGCGCCACGGTGATGCCGAACAGGAACTCGTTCCAGATCTGCGTAAACTGCCAGATGATGACCACCACAAAGCCGGGCAGGCTGATCGGAAGGACGATATTCCAGTACAGACCGAAGAAGCCTGCGCCATCGATCGCGCCTGCTTCCAGCATTTCGTCCGGCACTTCCGAGTAGTAGTTGCGAAAGATCAGCGTCGTGATCGGCAGCCCGTAGACCACATGCACCATGATCAAGCCGGGCAGGCTGTTGAACAGCCCTACACTGTTCAAAAACTGAACCAGCGGGATCAGGATCGCCTGATACGGGATGAACATGCCGAACAGCATCAGCGGGAAGATGATATTGGCTCCGGGGAATTTCCACTTGCTCAGCACATAGCCGTTGAGCGATCCGAGGATCGCTGAAAGGATCGTTGCAGGCACGACCAGCAGAAAGCTGTTGGTGAGACCCGGCGCAAGGCGCTCAAGCGCGATCTGCCATGCATCCAGGTTGAAGGACTGCGGGAACTGCCACATCGTCGAAAGCCCGACTTCAGCCGTCCCCTTGAAGCCTGTGATCAGCACCATATAGACCGGCAGCAGGAACATCACGGCGAAGATGATGAGCAGCGCGTAGATCAGATACCGGGAAGCGCGCCGCATCCACATCGGCGTGATCCGCGCGACACCCGCCGGCGTTTGCGTCTGTGTGAGCGTGGTCATGAGCGTTTCTCCTCTGCCCGGAAATTGCTGTAGAGGTAGGGGACGATCACGACGGCGACCATGATCAGCATGACGATGGCGATCGCCGCGCCGCGCCCAAAGTTCTGACCGCGGAAGGTCTCGAAGAACATGTTCAGACCCGGCATGTCGATATACAGGTTATCGCCGCCGCCCAGCACATACACGAGGTCGAAGATCTTGAGCGAGATATGACCGAGGATGATGATGGCGCTGAGCGTGATCGGAGCCAGTAGCGGGAAGACGATCCGCCGGTAGACGGCGATCTCGTTGCAGCCATCGACACGGGCAGCTTCGCGCAGTTCTTCCGGCACGCCGCGCAGGCCAGCCAGATACATCGCCATCGTGTAGCCGCTCATCTGCCAGCCCGCCGCCACCACGACCGAGATCAGCGCCAGATTGAAACCGTAGGTTTCCGTGCGCGCCATCGGCAGGATCTGAGCCGTGATGCCGGTGAAGATCAGCGCGCTCATCAGGATCACGATCGCCAGCCCGAACAGCGCAGCGCGGGACTGGCGCTTCACGTAGAACCAGATCGCCGCCGCTGCCGCCGCTGCCAGTACGACTGTGGCGATGATCGTGGGCAGGTCCTGCCAGTGGAACGTCAGGATGCGCTGCTCTGCGATGAACCACCGAAATTCTCCGGCGGGCAGGCCGATCGCTGTCGGCAGGATGTTGATGCCCGCGCCGGGATTGAACAGCCACTTCCAGACGACGCCCGTCACAACGAACGAGAGCGCCATCGGGAAGAGAAAGATCGTGCGGAACAAGCCTTCACCCTTGACCTTCTGATCGAGCAGGATCGCCAGCAGCGCGCCCAGCACCAGGCACACGACGATGAAGATGGCGGTGAAGAAGATCGTGTTGACGAAATCGGTACGGAAGCGGGTATCGAGCGCGCCGGTGAACAGGTCAACGTAATTGCGCAGGCCGATGTAATCGGCTGGCTGACGGCTCAGCCGCTGCATGGCGTTGGAGTTGGTCAGCGAGGTCAGCGCCGTCGAACCGATGAAGCCGTAGACAAAGATGGCGACCAGGATGACTGATGGGGTCAGCATGCCGATCGCGATCCAGCGGTCTCTCGAATTATGCATCAGGATGCTCTCTTTCCATGTCACATCGCGTGCCATACCCGCGCGATGGGGCGGCGATAATCAAAAGTCCTGCGAGGGGTCTCTCCCGCAGGACTTTCGATACTCATCGAGGGCGCTCACGCGCCGCAGCCGTGCGTCAGCGCAGCGTCTGCAATGCGAGCGCCGCCGCGGTTACCGAGGCGTTCGTCGCGTCGCGGTCAGCCTGGAAGGTGGCGATCACGTTCGAGAAGCCGTTGAGGAAAGCCGGCGCAGCGACGAGACCATGCGCCAGACTGCCGACGATTTCATTGGTCGTCCAGTCATTGTAGGCGCTCTGGAAGTAGGCGTTGTACAGCTCGCTGTTGCCGATGTCTGCGGTGGTGTTGGCCGGCAGCGAACCCTTGACCGGGTTGAAGAGGTCCTGGGCTTCAGCCGTGCCGAGGAAGCTCAGCCATGCGCGGACAGCGCCGGGATTCGGCGCGCCCACCGGCAGACCGAACGAGTCGGACAGCATCATGAAGACGCCATCCGTGCCGGGGCTGGCTGCCCAGCCGAAGCCGACTTCCGGCTCCAGACCGAGGTCTACCAGATAGTAGCCCGCTGCCCAGTCGCCCATGATGTTGAAGGCGGCCTCGCCATTGGCGACGCGCTGGCTGGCATCCTGCCAGGTGAGCGCGTTCATATCGTCATTGGCGCAGTCCATCACCTGACCGAGCGTCGTGAACGTGTTGATCACTTCGTCGCTTGCCCAGTTGGTGCTGCCGTTCCAGAGACCGTTATAGCCTTCCACACCCAGCACACCGAGCGCGACACTTTCCCACAGGTGAACCTGCGTCCAGTTCTCGCCGATGCTGATGGGGGTCACACCCTGAGCCTGAAGCGCCGGGCAGGTGGAGTTGACGAATTCATCCCACGAAGCCGGGATCGACACCCCCCACTGCTCAAGGTTGCCGGGGACATACCACAGCACGTTCGAGCGGTGAATGTTGACCGGCACGACATAGATATTGCCCGCTTCATCCGTGATCAGGTCAAGCAGACCCTGCGGGAACTGATCCATCCAGCCGTTCGCTTCATAGATGTCGTTGAGCGGCTCCATCAGTCCGGCGGCTACCCAGAGCGCGTTGAGTTCCTCGCCTGCATGCACCTGGAAGGTGTCAGGCGGGTCGCCGCCGAGCATGCGGGTGGTCAGGACGGCGCGCGCATTCACGCCCGAACCGCCGGCGACCGCAGCATTGACGACCTGGACATCAGGATACAGTTCAGAGAAGCGTGCAATCAGCGCATTCAGACCGGCTTCTTCACCGCCGCCGGTCCACCACGAGAAGATTTCCAGCTCGCCCGATGCGGATTCCTGTGCCACGGCTGCGCCGAAGACACCGAAGATCACCAGGGCCAGCAGAACAAGAAGAGACATTTTACGAACCAAGGTCTTTAGCTCCTTTTGACTCAAACGCGAACGTATTCGTTCACTGAAATTAAGTGTAGATCACTTTGCAAACTTCGGATACAGGTCTGTGCATTTTATACTAATTGCAGACTGAACGATGAACAGCTTCCTGCACGCTCGAATCCCAACCCTTGCGCCAGGTTCAGCGCTGCATGATTGCCGCTGTGGATCGCGCAGATCAGCCGCTTGACGCCGCGGCGCGCCTGAAAGTGAAGCTGCTCGCTGAGCAGGGCGCTGGCGATCCCGTGGCGACGAAATCGCGCCGCCACCTCAACCCATTCCAGCGTCGCCCACGGAACCACCGGGTCGGAATCCTCAAACGCCGGGTTGAGCGCCCACACGAGCGCTTCACCGATTTGGGTATCGCTGCTGAACGCTCTCAGAGACCATTCACCCGCCAGACGGTTCATGTGCCAGCCGGTCGCATAACCTGGCAGTGAGGGTCGCCCGACAGCGCGCGTCAGCGCTGATGGACTGATCAGGATGTGATGCTGTTCCCCCAGCCTGAATCCCCCAGCCTGCATCTCGGTGAGCAGGTGTGTCCATCCTCCCCACACGCCGAACCAGCCCGCGCCGAAGGCATACCGTCCATCGCATAGTTCAGTGAAACCTGCGGCGGCGGCTGTTTGCGTCAGCGCTCCGAGCAGCACACCGAGCGTTTCGGAGGCATGATCCGGATCCGCTGCCAGCCACGGAATGACGGCGGGCTGAGCGCGATCCATCGGCAGGATCAGCCCGCCGCCCGCCAGCACATTCTCTCTGCTGACGATACAGAAGGTCTGTGTTTCTGCCGGGTCTTCCCCCTGATCTTCGTAGTGTGATTCCCACAGGGTATGCGCCAGCCGCGCCACATGATCGACGGCGGTTTCCGGGAAGTGATGGTAAGGAGGCACAAAGGCGGTATGCGCGTTGATCAGCCGCGTCAGCGAAGGCAGCAGGGAGGGATCGTAAGCGGTGAGGTTCACAGACACTGCCCTGACCGCGCGGCGGGCATGGCGCTCATGTCAGGCATGCGCCCGGCTGAAAGCGCGTGCCGCCGCCAGCGCGCCTTCGGCTGCCCGCGCGCCGGTGGCAATATCCACGCCTTCCGTGCAGCCTTCGATTACCGGGCTGCTGCCCGCCAGCGCGCGCCCGGCTGCAAATACATTTTCTGCAAAACGCGCCCCGTCTGTAGACTGCGGGATCAGTGACGAGTCGAACGCCAGCCCGGCGCGATGAATCGGCTGCGGCTGCTGGCTGAGCAGCGGATGTGGGAACCATTCGGTGAGCGGGGGCACATTGATCACCCGCAGATCCGCGATCGGCTCGTGGACGCGCCCCTTGTAATCGCTTTCCAGCCCGCCGCCGAAGAGACCGCCCGTAGCAATGATCACGGCGCCTGCCGGGATCAGGCGAGGACGACCATGCGCCGCTGTTTCGATGGCGACGCCGGTTGCCCGCGTGCCGCTGCGCTCGACGGCGATCGCTTTTGTACCGATGGTCAGGCGCGCACCGCCATCCAGCAGCGCCTTGCGAAGGGCGCGATACAGCCGAAGTCCCGGCACGGACGGCGTGAGCGTCGGCAGTTCGATCACTTCAATACCGAGGGATTCGGCCAGCCGCTGCCGGGCTGCCATGCTCAAGCCGAGGATCGCCGGGAAAGCGGCGACCTCGATGCCGGGTGTCAGCAGCCGGCGGACGCGCCCGACAGCCTCGCGCAGCCCTTCATCGGTATCAAGATAATTGGCGTAATCCAGCGTCCAGTCATCAAAATTCCCGCCGCGGTGAGGCAGATCGATCTCAACCGCTTCTGCAGGGATGCCCTGGGCGCGCAGTGTATCTGCCGCGTACCGGGCGAAGAAATCACGCCAGCCGCGCACGCCGACGACGACGACGCGCCTGTTCTCCAGCGGCGGAAGGGGCGCGCCAACACTGTAGGCGATGCTGCGGGGGCTGCCCGTGCCGGTATACGCACGCTGCGCCGGATGCAGCGCGGCGACCTGATGGATAGCTGCCAGTCCGCGCGCCAGTGCATCTGCTGCTGCGGCATACGGGTGACCATCCTGCTGGCGCAGCGCTTCGACATCGCCGGTTTCGATCCAGCCGGGATGCAGGGTGAGCGCGCCTTGCCCCTGCGCGACGATCTCGACATGTGCGCCCGACTGCTGTGCGACCAGGGCGGCGGTCAGCCCGGCGAGTCCTGCGCCGATCACGACGATGCGCGGCGCAACGTCATGAGCTGGCACGGGTGTTTGCGCAGCGCTGAAATCTACGTGAGTCTGCGGGCTGTCTCCACCGAACAAACCGAGGATTCGCCCATAGATCTGCTCGGCAAGAAATGCCTGACGCAGATTGTGTCCCCAGAGCAGCGGCTTGACGCCCCCGAAGCGGCGCTCGACAAATTCGTTCAGCAGCGCCTGCGAACGTTCCAGCGTGGTCTGCTCACCGAGCAGCTCATGGCGCAGCGCCGCCGCCCGGTATGAGCAGAATCCGCCCTGGCAGGGCCCCATGCCGAGACGCAGATCGCGGCGCAGGTCATTCAGCGACACGACATCGCCGCGCTGGAGCGCTTCGGCGATCTGCGGCGCGGTCACGATCTCGCACTCGCAGATCAGCGCGCCGGGGGTCTCGCCATGTTCGAGCTTGTCCAACCGGCCGCGCAGGTGATGCAGTTTGCCATGTTCACCGTGCATGGAAGGCAGCACCGTCTCGGCAGTGGCGCAGGGCACGGTTACATGAAGCCGCGCACAGACCAGATCGCAGACTTTTTCCGCCATCTGCCGGTAGGTGGTCAGCTTGCCGCCGATGATGCTCACCAGCCCGTCCAGTCCGTCCGCTTCGCGATGATCAAGGGCTGTGAAGGTTCGCTTGACATTGCGCCCGTCTGTGCTGCCGCCGTCATACAGCGGGCGGACGCCGCCCCATGCGCGCAGCAGGCGGGCGCGGCTGATCCCCGGCGTCATCGCTTCCGCTTCGTCAAGGATGCGTTCGATTTCCCACGGTTCGACGCGCACATCGCCAGGATCGTCGGTGCGCACTGAGGTTGTCCCGATCACGCTGACCGTGCCGACTGGCACGAAGATATCGCCATCGCCCGGCATCCTCAGTTTGTTGATGACGGTGTTCACCCAGCGGATGTTATAGGCGAGCATCGCGCCGCGGCTGAGCTTCATGCCGAAGCGAACCCCGGCAAGCGCGCCGATCTCGGCTGCCCAGGGTCCCGCCGCATTGATCACGAAGGCGCAGCTTACATCTATCTGCGAGTCATCGCGCAGATTGCGCAGCCGCGCCCCGGTGATGTGTGTGCCGTCTGCGTTTTTGTGGAACTGTTCAACCTTGTGGTACGTCAGAAAGCGGGCCTTGCCGGTGGACTCTGCGCCGCGCTGAAGCGCATGCAGCAGATCCCATGAATCACAGGTTCCGTCCGGGACTTCGTACACGGCTTCGAGCCGTGGGTTGAGCACGCGCTCACGACGGAGCGCCTCGCTCAACGGAATCTCGCGCGTTGGGATGTTGACAGCGGCGCAGGCTTTCAGCCAGGTATCGACGTAGCTCGGATCATCGCCGGGGCAGAGCACGAAAAAACCGCTGGTATCCTCGATAGCTTCCGGGGCTACGCGGCGAACGATCAGATTTTCCTCGATGCATTCCCGCGCGCTTTCCGGATCGCGCACCGCATAACGTCCGCCGCTGTGAAGCAGTCCGTGATAGCGACCGCTGGTCCCGGTCGCCAGATCGCCCATCTCGGCCAGGATGACGCGAACCCCGCGCAGCGCCAGATCCCACGCGATCCCGCCGCCCGTTGCGCCGCCGCCGATCACCAGTACGTCTGTTTCCAACGTCATATGCTGTCCGCCCCGTCAACGGCTGTGATGATGCGGCGTTCATTATAGCGCGGTGGGCAGCGAAACCGGGAAAAGAGCTACTGCTCCGGACCCATCACCTGAAACAGGGTGATCTGCATGCCGTCCGGCGCGCGCAGCCGGGCATTGAGATGATTCCACGGCGTGAGCTTTGGCTCATGCTCCAGCACGCCGCCATGCGCGATAGCCCGCTCGACGGCGGCGTGAACATCCTCAACTTCCAGCGCAAAGCGGATTGCGCCGCTCACCTTGCGCCCCACTTCAAGCATATCGACCGATTCGCTGTGCGGCGGATCGAAGACTTCCAGTGTGGCGCGCCCCATTTCATAGATCAGCGCGCGCCCGTGTTCGCTCGTCCATAATCCGGCGGGCTGTAAACCCAGACCTTCCTGGTAAAACCGGATCACGGCGTCATAGTCATCGACGGTCAGCGCAACGCGCAGCTCAAGGATCGGACCTGTCATCATCAACCATCCTTTGGTGTTGAGAACAAAAAGAGGTGCATCTCTACGACGCACCTCTTACGTTCCGCCTTACGTATGGTATCTGTTATCGGACGCGGATCGACTCGATCAGCCCGTTCAGCACCGACAGGGAGGGGGTGAACCCGTCCGCAGGCTGGTTGTTCAGATCGGCTACCTGCTGGCGCAGTATGCTGACGCTTTCTTCGACGAATGTCTCATAGTCAACCGACGTGTAGTCGAACGTGGCGGGCAGCACGTCTGTCGTCACGGGGAAGGTCGCCGAAATCACGTAGCGCCTATCCGAAGTCAGCCCGACGAAGGCGTAGAACAGGTTCTGGTTGGTGGCGATGCTGATATCCTGTGCGTAATACGTCAGGAAGGACAGCCCGACGCCGCTGTCGAAGGCGTGATACTCAGGCCGGGCGATGATGACCTGCGCAGCGTTGTAGACCGGGATAAACGGAATTTCCGTCACGCCAGGATCAAGATTCGGCAGCCCGGTTGCGATGGCTGGCTGTGTCGCCAGAAGCTGCTGGAGGCGCTGGAGCGTCTCCCCATATACGCTGTCCATGATGAAGGTGTCGATCGGATAGAGGAAGACCTGCGGCTGCTGATACAGCGGATTACCCGGATAGCCTGCAAATGTGATCGCGATCTCATCCGGCATCGAGCCGAACATGGACATGCCATCCGGATCGATGAACCCCGGCGTCACATTGACCTGCGCACGGTAGCCGAGCGCGGCATCTGCCGTCATCGAAAAGTCGCCGTAAGCGATCTGGATGGTGCGCCCGTCCTGTGAGGTGAAGTCGGCTTCTGGCGGATCCAGTTGAAGGGTTGAGAGGATGGTGTCAAGCGCGGGGATGGGACTCAGCGCATCGAGCGAGGCGGTATTCAGCACATTGACCATATCTGCCACGTAGGATTCCCAGTTTGCCTCAAATGCGGCGTAATCCAGATCTGCCGGTACAGAAGATGGGATCAGATTGGTCTGGAGCGCCGAGATCAGTGTCACGGCGTAGCGTCCGTCATCGCTCAATCCCTGGAAAAGATAATTCAGCCGGTCTGCCGTGATCGGAGACACATCGAATGAGGATGCCGTCACATACGAAACGCCGCTCAGCCCGGCCAGATCATGATAGGCGACGCGGGCGGTGAAGACCTGTGGGTAAGGGTAAGGGAGCATGGCGCGGAATGCCGGCTGAGCCGGTCGTTCCGCCAGGGCGGCGCGCAGGCCGTTCAGCGAGTCGTTGAGAAACATATCCGGCGTGAAGGTCGTCAGGTCATAGACATAGATCGAAGTGCCATTGTCCACCCAGCGACTGATGCTCTCATCGAAACGTTCGAATGTCAGCAGAACATATTCAGGCGTTGCGCCGATCATATCGGCATCGCTAACCATGACCGGGTAGTGCGTCGATTCCACACTGCCGGCGAAGGTGGAGTCGTAATAAAAGCGGATGTGCTGCTCCAGCGGCCGCCATGAGCGAAACTCGCGGTCAGCGCCAGGCGCAAGGAAATAGTCGCTTCCCCGTCCTTCCACTGTCCAGCCGATCAGGGTGTCGCTGGAGACCCGCCACCAGTTATAGCCATCTGCACAGACAGGGCCTTCCAGCACCGTGAAGCGTGTGCCGCCCGGCAGTTGACCGAGCAGATTGCCGCTGGTGGTTGGGGTTTCGCGTACATTATTGGCGCTGCCCGGCGTGACCGAACCCTGCCCCCCAACCCACAGGCGAGGCAGCGGCGCGCCGGGGCAGTCCCCCTGCGCAAGAGCTGGAAACAGGCTGCCCATGAGCGCCATAACGGTGACAATGAGGAAAAAAGAACGCATCGAACGCATGAGCATCTCCTTCAGCAGATTGAGTCTGTCTCCCATCAATCGTATATCATCTTTCGGGTGCGCCGCCTGATCATCGGGCTGGCGTCGGCGTGCTGTCAGGGAGAGAACTGCCAGACGCCATCCTGTTCGACTCGGTTGAGCTGCCCCGCGTTTTCCAGATATTCCAGATGGGCGAGCGCTTCGGCAACCGCAAAACGCAGCTCATGAATGGTCAGTCGGTCAAGCGCGAAGATTCGGTCTGCTACCTGATACACAGTGGCTCCGTTTTCAGCCGCTGTCAGCGCCAGGCTCAGACGTTCAGCATGATGCGCCAGCAACTCATCGATCCGGCTTTTCCAGCCTGTGATGATCGCCTTGTGGCCGGGCAGCGCCAGCGCCACATCCAGCGTTTGCAGGCTGTTCAGCGAGTTGAGGAATTTTGCCAGCGGGTTCGGCTCGGTGTCGTGCCAGCGACCGATGTTCGGCGTGATTTTCATCAGCACGTGATCGCCTGAGAGCAGCAGCCGTTCATCCTCAGCGAAAAAGAGGATCTGCCCGTCGCAGTGCCCTGGTGCGTCCAGCACGCGGAAAGTTCGCCCGCCAAGCCTGATGACTTCTCCGGCAGCGAGCGTATCGATGCCTGTCGGTGAGGGCAGCGTGCCGCGCGCCATGACATCGCCCGTCTCGATGATCGGGTCAAAATGTTCGGGAGGCAGCCCGCACTGGCGCATGTAGATGCGCAGTTGATCGCTGCGCCCATCACGTTCCATCCATGTCCGGCGGGCGGCTTCGCGCTCGATCGGCGACATCAGGACGGGCGGATCAGCGCCGGCAGCGCGTGCTGTCTGCTGCAACCAGCCCGCCATGCCGAAGTGATCCGGGTGCATATGCGTCAGGATGATTCGCCTGATCTGCGCTGGCGTGATGCCGACGGCGCGGAAGGCTGCCTGCCACACGGCTTCCCCTTCAGGGCGGTGCAGCCCGGTATCCATGATCGTCCAGAAGCCGTCGCCATCGTCGATCAGATAGCAGTTGACGCTGTTGAGCGCGAAGGGCAGGGGGATACGTACCTGGCAGATGCCTTCAGCAGGATGGGTAATGGGGGCAGGATCAAGCGAAACTGTGGTCATTAAAAAAACCTCTTTTTCCAATTTTGAACCACGCGCGCGCGCTTCACGAATTAGGGTGTAACGCGCATTTAGCAGTGTAAACAGCGCACCCGCTGCTTACACCATCAGGTTAGCCGGGGAGAACAATGCTCATGACGTTTCATACGCTCAATGATGCCCGCGCCGTCGAATATCGTCGTCAGGACATGCTGCGCGCTGCCCGTATGCAGCATCTCATCCGTGAAGCTAAGTCGGACACTGCCCGCCTCCATGAGCGTTTTCTGGCGCTGGTGGGTGATCTGATGGTCGAGAATGGCATGCGCCTGAAAGCCCGTTACGAAGCGCACGCTGAAGCACAGGCGGAGCATGACCCCGCCAGCCCGACCTACGCCGCTGAACTTCTCCGTCTGTAGCCCCGCTACTGCCACCCTTTGCTTGCCTTGATATATGCGTAAGCCTCATTCAGGGTCTTAAATCGGGTTTCCGCCTCGGTCTTGGGCAGCGTGCTGACATCCGGGTGCAGCTCGCGCGCCAGCCTGCGGAATGCCGCCTTGATCTCGTCAAAACTGGCATCCTGCTGAACCCCTAACTGAGAGTAGCACTTGTCCAGCCGGGTTTGCGCCGCTGCGGCAGCCGGGCGCGCTGAGTCTGCGTACTCTGTGCGCCCGCGTCCGCCGGTTTGTTCCCAACTGGCATTGCTCCACTCGGCGCGCTGGGTATAACCCTCGCGCTGGAACCTGCGGAAGGCATCGCGCCCGGCGGTGTAATCTGCGGTTTTCCAGAATGCCGGGCTGCCAAAATTTGCCATCAGCCATTCCCCCTTGATCGGGCTGGGCGGCTTGACTGTCACCCGTGCGGCAGGCAGGCTGCGGATTTCGATATCCGGCCCATACCACACTTCCACTTCGTCGCTGCGTCCGTATCCCTTGAAGTGGACCTGACCGATCTTCGGCTCCAGATTTTCGTAGCGGTAGGTGTAGATCTTGTCCCGGAAAAGGGTGTGCAGCACCCACAGCGGTTCATCCGGCACACAGCGCTCGCCATCAGGCGGCACAAAGTCTGCGCTGAGCAGGAACAGAGTTCCGATGCCGACGCGCGTATTTTCGCTCACAATTTTGCGGATAGCGCGGGTGCGCGGCTCATGTTCAAGGATGTAGACCTTGATGACCGAGCTGCTCCATGTCTGCACGATAAGCGCAGTGGCGTGGAGATCGTTCACGGCATGGTCAAGCGAGAGCGTGCGGACACTATTGACGTTGACAAGCTGGCTGGCGAGCCAGCGGGTAAACTCCGAGAGCGCCATCTTCCAGTAATCCACCATCACCGGGCGACAGGCGCACCATTCTACCTGATTTTTCGCTCCAGGTCGCTGATCAGCCCGCTGAGTTCCTGATATTCCTCGTCGGAGGGCTTGCCCTGATCGCGGTAGGTGCGCAGATCTTCGAGCGCTTCCGTCAGCATCTCGATATTTTGTGGTTTGGTCATGCCACGGGCAGCGCGCGCATAGCCGCGGTTGAGCCGGGCTTCGAGCATATCCGGGCGCAGGGTCAGCGCCTGCGTATAGTCCTCAATCGCGCCGTCCATCTCATCCAGCAGGGCGCGGACGATGCCGCGGTTGAAATAGGCGGTGGCGTTCTTCGGGTTGAGCGTGATGGCGCGGTCATAGTCTGCCAGGGCGCGCTCGGTGTCGCCCTTTTCCGCCAGCGCGACGCCGCGGTTGAGATACGCCAGCATGTAATCTGAATTGATCTCAATGGCTGTGCTGTAATCATCGATGGCGGCGTCGTACAACCCTTTGGCATAGAGCATTGCGCCGCGGTTGAGATAGGCGGAAGCCAGCGTCGGCTGATGCGCGATCGCCTGGTCAAAATCACCCATCGCGCCCTCCGTATCATTCAGCGCCAGCCGGATAGCGCCGCGCCGGTTGTATGCTTCGGCATAGGTCGGGTTCAGGCGGATCGCCTCATTGAAATCTTCCAGCGATCCCTGATAGTCGCCGCTGTCTCCGCGCGCCACGCCGCGGTTGTAATAGGCAGCTTCGGAGGTTGGGTTGAGCGCGATCGCGGCGTCCAGATCAGAGATCGCGCCGCTCAGGTCGCCGGTATGGCGTTTGGTCTTGCCCCGCTCATCATAGGCTTTGCTGAGTGACGGGTTCAGGCGCAGCGCCTCGTCAAAGTCGGAGATCGCGCCCTTCGCATCGCCGGAGATGCGCCGCGCTGCCCCGCGCTTGTAATAGGCGCGTGAGGCCTGCGGCGCGGTTTCCGGGCTGAGCTTGAGCGCCATGTCGAAATCCTCGACAGCGCGCGCCGCCGACTCCGGGTCGCCTTTCGCCTTGAGCGCTACCCCTCGATTGTAGTAGGCATTGGCGTAGCGCGGGTTGATTTTGATCGCCGCGCTGTAATCAGCGATCGCGCCGTCCAGATCGCGCATCTCAAAGCGGACTGCGCCTCGGTTGTTATAGGCGGTTGCGTAACGCGGGTTATGCTCGATCGCCGCGGAATAGTCGTCGAACGCGCCTTCCAGGTCGCCCATCGCCTTGCGGATCAGCCCACGGCTGTTGTAGGCGTTCGAAAATGTCGGGCTGATGCGGATCGCCTGGTTGTAATCCGCCAGCGCGCCATCCGGGTCGCCCATCGCCTTGCGGATCGAGCCTCGATTGTTGTAGGCATTGGCATATTCCGGATTCAGGCTGATCGCCTCGTCATAATCTGCCAGCGCGCCCTGCACATCCCCCATCGCCTTGCGCGCCAGCCCGCGATTGTTATAGGCAGTTGCGTCTTTTGGGTTGATGCGGATGGCTTCATCATAATCTTCCATGGCGGCTGCCTGCGATCCGCGTTCAAACAGCAGGTTGCCGCGGCGAATACGAATCGTCGCGTTATTGGGGTTCAGGCGGATCGCCTCGTCAAGTTCAGCCATCGCGCTGCTGAGATCATGTTTGGGGCGAGAGAGCGCCCGGTTGAACAGTTCTTCCGCCTGCAGAGCGTCATGATTGGGGGGCGGTTCGCGCAGCACACGGGCGATCTTGCGGCGTGCCAGCTCGTGCTCAACGGGCAGCATCGGGATCAGCAGTCCGCGCGTGCTGGGAACCAGCTTCTCGCGCACGCGCATCATCGCTTCAGTAAAGTAGTCCTGCGGCACAGTCACGGATGGCGCATCCCGGAGCGGCGCAAGCGCGCCGGTGAACAGCCGCCCCGTCGCCCGAAAGCTGAAGCCATAGCCCAGCAGCGTCACCACGCTGCGCCGCGTGCGCAGGGCGTGCATGATCTCGGCGCGCAGATGGTCGTCGGGTTCGTCCAGTCCTTCCAGGCTGGCAGGCGTCAGGATGACCAGACAGTGTGATCGGATGGCGATCTGCCGTTCGATCAACGGCTCCAGCGCGCCGGAGTCCGTCGGATCCAGATCGAGCAGAACATCATAGCCTGCCTCGCGCAGATGCCCGAAAACCGCGCGGGCAAACAGCGGGCAGACCCCGTGACGATAGGCGATATAGATGCTGGTATCGGACGCAGCGGAGTTGGCAGTCATCAACGCGGCTCCCGTTTTGAGGGCGGATCAGAAGGCATTTCGGGCAGATCAGGCACAGGTGGTCGGCGCGGTGCACCGCTTTCGCGCGCATCGAAGAACAGCGGCGGACGGCTGGTGATATCGGCGAGCATTTCCGGCAGCACATCCGGCGGAAGCGGCCGGGCTGCTTCGGGCAGGTCAGCCGGCGGGGGTGGGATCGGCGGCAGGGACTCTGGCGGCGATGGCGGCTCTGACGGCATGTCTACCACGGTGACGGAGGGGTCGAGCGCCGGTGTGAGTTCGAGCTGGCGCACGGGGGATGTCAGCAGCGTTCTGAGGTGCACAATACAGGCATCCCGAAGCTGGCGGTAGGCTTCACGCGGGAGATCGGCCGCCTCAAGGTATTCGAGAATTTCATCCATCAGCCCGCGAAGTTCCACATCCGAGGTGGGATACGCGCTTGCGCGCCGCCGCGCTGCGATGAATGGCGCAACATAACCCGCCATCGCCATGATCACTGGGGGCGCTGCGCCGATCATGCCGACGATCGGCGGGAATTCCTGATCGGCATAAAACGCTTGAATGTCGGTGTAGGAAGGGAAAAGGGTGCGCGTGAGCGTGGAATACAGGCTGGTATAGGCTTCGCCCCAGTCTCGAAACAGCACACCCGCCTGATGTGCCAGGGCGGCGGACAGATCGCCGACGATCACCAGCACGCCTTCGTTGGCCAGCCGGAACGCCAGCTCGGCATGTGGATTGGGCGAGCCGGTCAGCAGCGCGTAGTCGCCGGGCTGTGCCCAGCCGATCGGGATCAGCGCGGGGGCGTAGCGCCGGGCGACGGCGACCAGGGTTTTTTCGACGCGGGCGTCCACGACATTCCTTCAGAATGCTTTACCAGCGCACATCGATGAACTGGTATCGAACGCCGCAGAGTATAGCGGGATTTTCCCGTCTGCGCGAAGTCTTTGCCGGGCGGCGCTCGCTCAGACGGTCTGCCAGAATCAAACGTCCGGTCATGAGACCGGACGCTGAATGTGTGTACTGCGATGGTGGGCAGTGCAGGACTCGAACCTACGACCTGCTCGACGTCAACGAGCTGCTCTTCCAACTGAGCTAACTGCCCGACTGCAAAACAGTATAGCGGCTGCGTTTTTCCTTGACAAGAGCGGAATTTATGAGTTTTTAACACGAAACGCTTGACAGCGGCTCATTTATTCACTATGATGTATACCAATTATGCATTTAAATGCATAATATGAATGAAGTGATTTTCGGAACGGAGAAACCAGCGTGCTGTCAAGAGATATGGTGCTTGCCCCCAAAGTTGTCACGGTCGAGTTTTCCCTGTCGCCCGTGTTCACCGTGCTGGAAAGCATGCATCTGCTGACAGATGCGCATGAGCTTTCCGGGCTGGCAGAATGGATCACCACGACCGCGGCGAAGATGCCCGCCGAACTGCATCGGCGCAACAACATCGTCTTCAACGTCATGCATCCGCTGTTCGTCATCGAGGACGGCAATACTGGCTCTTTCGACCGCTTTGAGGATTTCATCGCCTACGTGCAGAACCACGATGCGGCCGAGCTTCGCAGTATGCTCGTCCGGCAGTGGATCTCGTGGATGGAAATGAATCCCGATGACTGGTCTCCGAAGAGCATACCGACGGCGGAAGCACTTTTGAACAATGTGGACGCCTTCATCGAATTTATGGACAGGGTACATCACTGTTCGGATGAAGAGATGACGGCGATCTGGCGCGAGGGACACACTTTCCTGCAGGACCCCGCCCGGATGCAGGCGCTGATCGTCAGCCATCTGCGCGAGATGTACGAGACGTATGTCAGACCGGAGTATGAGCGCACCCTGCCGATGCTTCATGAGTCGGTCATGGCGTTCCAGAAGATGAACTATGTGGATATGACGCCTCTGGAAGCCATCCGCGCGGTCACCGGGCGCGACCTGAGCGGGAAGACCGAACCGATGATGGATCAGGTGGATCGGCTGATATTTGTGCCGTCGCCTCACATCGGGCCGTATGTGGCGAAGTGTTATGTGCAGAAGACGATGTACGTCATCTTCGGAGCGCGGCTGCCGCGTGGGGCGGCGGCATCATCGCCCGATCTCAGCCGGGCGGAACTGCTGGTGCGGCTGAACGCGCTGGCAGATGATACCCGCCTCCGCATCCTTGAAATGCTGACGCGCACCGATGAAATGTACGCGCAGGACATCATTGAGCGGCTGGGGCTGAGCCAGCCTACTGTCTCGCGGCATCTCAGCCAGTTGAGCGCCACCGGGTATATCACCGAGCGCCGCCAGGAAGTTGCCAAAGTCTACAGTCTGAATACCGATCGGGTGATGGATACCCTGCGGGCGATCACGAGTTTTCTGACACGCCAGTAGGAAGCCGAAGCCCTGCACGCCGACCGTATGCAGTGAACCCAGTCAGCAAGAGCGTTACCCAGGGGAGAGAAAAACATCATGCGTGAGATGAGCATGCTTTACAGCAAGGACATTTCGGTCAACAGCGTCCGCATTCAGGAAGCGATGCGCCATGCCAGCAATGAGCGGCTGGCGCGTGAAGCTCGCGGTGGCAAAAAGCGCGTCCTGCGCTTCTATGCGCCGCTGATGGTCAGCATCGGCAGGCAGTTGATCGCCGTGGGCGCGTCGCTTCAGTCGCGCTATGCAGATGCGCTGCGCGAACGGCACGCCGCAGAAGTCATCCGCGCCACAGGCGAATATGCCCTCAGCCGTCGCGGCTGATTTCAGCCCGCCAATACGATAACCGTCCGTACCACACTCCTGTACGTCGAAGAAGCGCACCCATGCAGTGCGCTTCTTCGATTCCTGGCACACAGCCCCACGGGAACGAACTATCCACAGCAACCAGTGAGCAGAGTATAATGGCAGCCGCCTGGCAAAAAGATGTGGGGGAAAGTGTGCCGATCCTCAAGGATGGAGAAGTCGATATCATCAGCAGCAGCGCAGAGCATACCATGCGGCTTGGCGCTCGCCTCGGCACGCTGCTTCAGCCCGGTGATGTCATCTGCCTGTCCGGCGATATGGGCGCGGGCAAAACCGTGTTTTCGGCGGGGATCGGTAAAGGCTGGGGATCGCTGACCCCGATCACCAGCCCAACGTTCAATCTGATCCACGTACATGAGCGGCCGTCCGATACGCAGCGGCTCTATCACCTCGATTGCTACCGGCTCCACAGCCCGGAGGAAGCGGAGGCGATCGGGCTGGATGATATCCTGAATGGAAGCGGCGCAGCGATCTTTGAATGGCCGGAGAATATTCTGGCGGCGCTTCCGGCGCATCGTCTGTGGATCGATCTGCGCATCCTTGAGCCGAACCGCCGCAGTCTGATGATCACCGCGACAGGGCCGCGCTACGAGCGTTTGCTGCAAGACTTTCGCGGAGAATCTGCCACAGCCTGATGAAGATGACGCACAAAGAAGCGACCATGCTGCTCGCCATTGATACGTCCACCCAGATGATCAGCCTTGCGCTTCATGACGGCGCTCAGGTGTGTGTGGAAGAGACATGGCAGACACACAATAATCACACGACAGAGCTTGCCCCCGCCGTTCAGCGCATGCTGCGGCGGGCAGATTGGTCTGCACAGGCGCTGACTGCCGTTGCCGTGTCGATCGGTCCGGGGACTTATTCCGGACTGCGGGTTGGCGTCTCGCTGGCGAAGGGGATCGCCGCCGCCCACGACCTGCCGCTGATCGGCGTCACGTCGCTGGACATTCTTGCGCTGGCGCAGCCGCAGTTTGATGGCGATCTGATCGTGGTGGCCGGGGCAGGGCGAAAGCGGATTGTCGCCGGGCGCTATAAATGGCGTCATGTGCGCTGGCAGGCATCTGAGGAACCGATCAATGTCGAGTGGTCGGCGCTGCTGGCCGGCTTGCGCGCGCCGGTGATCATCTCAGGCGAAGTCGATGCCGAGGGGATGCACGCTGTCCAGGAAGCCCGTTCTGCTGGCGCGCCGGTCACGCTGGCTCCGCCGGCGCAGCGCGTTCGCCGGGCGGGCTTCCTTGCCGAAGAAGCATGGCAGCGCCTGCGGAACGCGCCGCCCGGAACGTCCTTTGCCGCGGCGCAGGTTGTGCCGATCTATCTGAAGACCAAAGACTCGCCACAGTAGAAAACGATGACGCTCACGCTCCGCTACATGCGCTCTGCTGATATCCCGTCCGTTGTCGTCATCGACCGTCTGTCATTCGATCCAGCGTGGTCAGCGCGCAGTTATACCTACGAGGTCAACGAGTCGAATTACAGCCATATGCTGGTGCTGGAGCAGACGCGCGAAATACGAAAGGCCGGGCTGCGCCGTCTGCTGCGCCTGGGAACAGAGGTCGCCGTCGAGAGCGAAATCGTCGGCTATGGTGGTTTGTGGAATATCGCCGATGAGGCGCATATCAGCACGATCGCGACGCATCCACAGTATCGCGGACGGGGGTGGGGCGAGCTTCTGCTGGTGGCGATGATCCGCAAGTCGCTGGTGCTCAGGGCGTCATATATCGTGCTTGAAGTCCGTGTCAGCAATGTCGTGGCGCAGGGGCTTTACAAGAAGTACGGCTTCGAGACGGTTGATGTGAAGAAGCACTACTACTCGAATAACGGTGAGGATGCCTACGACATGCGGCTTCCGCTCGCGGGCCAGGATGCCTATGTCGCCCGCTTCGAGGAGCGTTATGCCGGGCTGGCACGCCAGTTCGGCTTCCGTGATGATTACGCCGCGTCTTCCCCGCCGCGCCCCCATAACGCCTGAGGCGGGTACGTCTACAGGATGCCCCGCAGCTCAGTGAGATTTTCCAGCAGGTGATCCGGCTGGCTGGCTTCGAGCGACTCGCGCCCTTCAAATCCTGTGTTGACCGCGATCGCCCATGCGCCGATGGCACGGGCGCAGGCGACATCGTTCGGCGTATCGCCGATCACGTAGGTATCCTGCGGCGTGAACGGATAACCGTAATGCTCGATAGCGCGCTGGAGCGCCAGCGGCGTCAGATCGCTGCGGTGCATCGACTCGTGCCCGTAAGCGCCGATCGGGAACCATGCCGGGTCAAAGCCGGCGATGCGCAGCTTGACGAAGGCGCTTTCACGCATATTGCCTGTCACCAGACCGAGCTGCACATCATCCCGTTCACGCAGGCTATCCACTGCTTCCGGCGCGCCCTCACAGATATTGATCTCGTACTCGTGGATGATCGCTGCCAGATTGCGCGCCATGGCTGCATGAAAATCCGGGATGCGCGCCGCGATCGCCTCATGCGAATAGCCGCCGGGCAGCGCGTCTTCATGCACCAGCTCGGTGATCACCTGCCAGTCCGTCTTTCCCCCAAAACGCAGTTTTTCAATAGCCCCGGCTGTACCAAAGATCTCCAGCAGCGAGCGCCGCATCGCTTCGCGACCTGCGCCGTTCGTCCACAGCAGGGTACAGTCGATATCGAATAACACCAGCTTCATTCACTCACCATCCCCATGTGCCCGGCGCGCCTTTGAAGGGCCCCACAATCTCACTCGTGATCCAGCCGCCATAAAAGTCGCCTGCCTGCGCCTGCACGCGCTCATCATCGACGTAACACTCGTCAACCCGGCTGGCGTAGAAAGCCAGGTGATCGGCGATCGCTTCGTAGCCCCGGCTGGGATGCGCATAGCTCCATGCGCAGTCCTGCGCGCGCCTCCCTCCTACTTCCAGCGTCCAGTAACCCGCAGAGCCTTTATATTCGCAGAAGGTCTGCCGCGCCGTCTGCGAGAGCAGATCCATGCGGATGTCTTTCTGCGGAATATAGTAGGACGGTGGGTGGCTCGTCTCCAGCACGCGGATCGCCTCTGTCGTATCAGCGATCACGACGCCGTTGAAGATCACGCGGATACGTTTCGAGGTCGGCTCGGCGCGCGGAGGACGTGGATAATCCCAGACGGATTCCTGACCCGGCAGGGGAGGTTGTCTCTGCATGGCGAGATGCCTTCTATCTGTAGGCTTGGCGTGTAGTGTATATCAAGGATACCGCCAAATGCCCGGCATGGCATGAAGCCACCTATACATCAGCCAGCCGCCTGTTTTGTCGGGCGGCTGGCTGTTTGGTTGGCTGAGATGAAGGGGAGCGAAGAATTAGCGGGCGATCGCGTTGACCGGGATCCAGATCAGATTCGCCTGGCAGGCGATCCAGACCTGGGCGAA